>CAZNZI010000931.1:0-3272 GCA_964577475.1 uncultured Rhodospirillaceae bacterium | reverse complement strand
CCGCGCCGCTTGCCCTCGATCAGGGCATGGCCGACCAGCCGGGCCCACTCATACCATAAGGATGACCGACCGAGATCGCCCCGCCGTTGACGTTCAGCTTGTCGTGCGGGATGCCGAGCTTGTCGCGGCAATAGAGCACCTGCACGGCGAAAGCCTCGTTGAGTTCCCAGAGATCGATATCCTCGACCTTGAGCCCGTGGCGCTTCAGCAGTTTCGGCACAGCGAAAACGGGGCCGATGCCCATCTCGTCGGGTTCGCAGCCGACCACCTCGAAACCGCGATAGATACCGAGCGGCTTCAGCCCACGCTTCTCGGCCTGCTTCTCGTTCATCACCACGCTGACCGATGCGCCGTCCGACAATTGGCTGGCATTGCCGGCGGTGATGAAGTTGCCTTCGCCGGCGACCGGCTTCAGCCCAGCCAGGCCTTCGGCGGTGGTGTCAGGCCGGTTGCCTTCATCCTTGGTCAAGGTGACAGCCTGGGTGCCGGTGACCTTGCCCTCCTTATCGGTGACGACTTTGATCGCTTCCATCGGCGCCAGTTCATCGTCGAATTTGCGGGCCTGCTGGGCGGTGGCGGTGCGGCGCTGGCTTTCGAGCGCATAGGCGTCCTGGGCCTCGCGGCTGATGCCATAGCGCTTGGCCACGGTGTCGGCGGTCTGGATCATCGTCCAATAGAGTTCCGGCTTGTGTTCGACGATCCAGTCCTCGCGGAGTTTGAAGGAATTGCTCTTGTCGTTCTGGCACAGCGAGATCGAATCGAGCCCGCCGGCGACCAGGATGTCCGCCTCGTCGGATTTGATCCGCTGGGCAGCCATGGCGATGGTCTGCAATCCCGAGGAGCAGAACCGGTTGACGGTCACGCCCGCGACCGTCACCGGCAGGCCGGCGCGGATGGCACTCTGGCGCGCGATATTGCCGCCGCCCGCACCCTCGGGGCGGCCGCAGCCCATGATCACGTCTTCCACTTGGCCGGGTTCGAGCTTGGCGCGGCGGATCGCTTCGGCCACCACATGGCCACCCATAGTCGCACCGTGGGTATCGTTGAAGGCTCCGCGATAGGCCCGGCCGATGGGCGTGCGGGCGGTGGAGACGATGACGGCTTGAGCCATGTCGGGCGTCCTTCTATTTGCTTTCGGGATTGGCGACATCGAGGCGTCGCCCTTGCGCGAGTATCTTCCAGATGCCGTCGGCCATGGCGACGGCACGCTGGCCAACGGTACATTCCGCGCGCGCAAAAACGAGGGTCTGCGTCACCTTGGCGATCTCGGCCCGCGCCTCGACGAACTCGCCGGGCTTCGAGGCGGCGACGTAGTGCAGGTTGAGCTGGATCGTCGCACAGGAGCGGGGACGGATCGCGTCATGGCAGGTGCGGCCAATGACGATGTCGAGGAAGGTGGCAATCATCCCGCCATGGGTAATGCCGCCGCGGTTGAGGTGTCGGTCTTCGACCACGAAACCATAGGCCCAGCCTTTCTCCTCGCGGCGCATCCAGAAAGGGCCGACCAGATCGGTCAGGCCGACGCTTTCCCAGGTCTTCCAGCCTTGCGCGACGGGATCGAAGGTCACGAAGCGGCCTTTGCGGTCACGGCCGCCAGGACCTTCTCGCGCAGGATGCGCTTCGCCACTTTGCCGGTCGCCGTGTAGGGGAACGTATCCATGAACACCACATCCTCGGGCAGGGCCCATTTCGCAAGCGACCCCTTGAGCGCCTCGACGATCTCGGGGCCGGTTGCCTGCGCGCCTTCACGCAGCCGCACCGCCAGCACCGGCCGCTCGCCCCATTTCGGATCGGGCCGGGCCACCGCCGCCGCTTCGGCGACCGCCGGGTGTAGCATTGCCGCGTTCTCGATGTCGATGGAGCTGATCCATTCGCCGCCGGATTTGATGATGTCCTTGATCCGGTCGATGATGTGGAGGTAGCCCTCGGGGTCGATCGAGGCGACGTCGCCGGTGTGGAACCAGCCGTCCTTGTCCCAAGCCTTCGACGCGGCCTCGTCCTTGTAATAAGATTTCGCGATCCATGGACCGCGCACGCACAACTCGCCGGTGGTCACGCCGTCCTGCGGCAGTTCGGCACCGTTGGCGTCGACGATCTTGAGATCGACCAGGAAGCGCCCGCGGCCCTGCGAGAGCTTGAACGGCATCCGCTCTTCATAGGGTAGGGCCTGTTCCTTGGGGGCGAGGATGTTGTTGACCGCCGCCGGGCTGGTTTCGGTCATACCCCAGCCGTGGGCGGTCTGAACCCCGACTTCCTTCTCCCAGGCTTCGCAGAGCGAGCGCGACATGGCGGAACCTCCGACCGCGAGAACGCGCAGGTCGGGCAGTTTCTTACCGGTTTTGCGCAGATAGTCGAGCAGGGCCAGCCATACGGTCGGAACGCCGGCCGTCACCACGACCTTTTCGTTGAACAGCATCTCGTGAATGTCCTCGCCGTCATAGCGCGGACCGGGGAAGACCAGTTTGAACCCGCCGATCGGTGCACCGAAAGGCACGCCCCAGGCGTTGACATGGAACATCGGCACCACAGGCAGGATCGCCTCGCCGGCACCCGGCGCGCTGCTGTCGCGCTGGCAGGTGCTGATGGCGTGGAGCACGGTGGAGCGGTGGCTGTAGACGACACCCTTGGGGTTGCCGGTGGTGCCCGAGGTGTAGCAGATGCCGGAAGCAGAGCGTTCGTCGAAGCTCGGCCAGGCGTAGGTTTCCGGATGCCCTTCGAGCAGTTCTTCATAACAGAGCGCATTGGGCAGAGTGGTGGCCGGCATATGGGCGCGATCGGTCATGATGATGACCGCTTCCAACTTAGGCAGGTGGGGGATCAGCTTCTCGACCAAAGGCACGAACGTCAGGTCGGTGAACAGAACCCGGTCTTCGGCATGGTTGACGATGTAGACGATCTGTTCGGCGAAGAGGCGTGGGTTGATCGTATGGCAGACGGCGCCGATGCCCGGAATCGCGTAATAGAGTTCGAAATGGCGATAGCCGTTCCAGGCCAGCGTGGCGACACGGTCACCATGCTTGATGCCGAGCCCGGTCAGCGCATGAGCCAGCCTGCCGCTGCGGGCATAGGCGTCACGATAGGTATAACGATGGATCGGGCCCTCGACCGAGCGCGACACGATCTCGGTCGACGCATGATGCCGCGCGGCGAAGCGCAGCAATGCAATGATCGACAGCTGGTCGTCCATCATCAGACCAAACATCGCGAACTACCTTTGTGCTCTCTCGGACATGAAGGAAATGGCGGCCGGTTCCACGACCGGCCGCCATGGG
>CAZNZI010000930.1:0-3815 GCA_964577475.1 uncultured Rhodospirillaceae bacterium | reverse complement strand
GACGCGACGGCGCGCCAAGCCGCCGCGTTGTGGCCAACCTTCTACATGTTCGCAATGGTCCTGTTCGGTATCTGGGTCGGCCGCTTCTTCATCGGCTTGGGCCTGACGGTCACGGTCCTGGTGGCGATCGGCTATCTCTGGGCCGGGTCCTGGTTCCTGCCGGCGATGGCGGTGGTGGTCGGCGGCGGGCTGATCGCCAGCGGGCTTTATCTCCGGCGCATCGGCTTGCAGCAGTCATGAGCGGCAGCAACGACATCATCCATCAGGCGGTGCGGCTGCGCATCATGGCGTCGCTGAATGCATTGGCGCCGGGCGATGCGGTCGAGTTCACGCGGTTGAAGGCGTTGACCTCGGCCACCGATGGCAATCTCGGTTCCCATCTCGATGCGCTGGAGCGTGCCGGCTATGTCACCATCGAAAAGCGCTTCGCCGGCAAGAAGCCGCAGACCCGCGTCAAGGCCACCCCCGCCGGCCGCCGCGCCTTCACCGAACACGTGGCCTATCTGCGGGAAATCCTCGATCAGGCCGGTCCCCCCGAATGACCCGGGCCAAGTGACCCGGGCCGCGTGATCCGACCGCGGGGCACGAGGGGACCCCCGCATTGGACACAAATATCGGTGCGCCCTGCCTGCTCCCGCATGCCCCCCATGCGGAGGGGTTTATTGGCTCTTAAGAGCCATCTGCCCATAATAGAGGCATGGAAAACGTGCAAAACATGCCGCTGGCCGCAACGCCGGGCGCGGCTCCTTCTGTTTCCGTGTCATCCTCCCCCTCCACGGCCACCCTGGCCGAGGGCGCGACCATGGCCGTCATCTTCGCGTTGAGCTTCTCCCATATGCTCAACGACACGATCCAGTCGCTGATCCCCGCGCTTTATCCGATGCTGAAGGACAACTTCGCGCTCAGCTTCGCCCAGATCGGTTTGATCACGCTCGCCTTCAACACCACCGGCTCGATCCTCCAGCCTTTCGTCGGCTACTACACCGACAAGCACCCCAAGACCTACGCGCTGCCCGTCGGCATGACGACGACACTGCTGGGTCTCTTGCTGCTGGCGGTGGCCGATTCCTACTGGCTGTTGCTGGCTGCGGCGGCGCTGGTCGGCACCGGCTCGTCAGTCTTCCATCCCGAGTCGTCGCGCGTTGCGCGCATGGCCTCGGGCGGGCGTCACGGCATGGCGCAGTCGATGTTTCAGGTCGGCGGCAATATCGGCTCGTCGATCGGTCCCTTGCTCGCGGCCTTCATCGTGCTCCAGCGCGGCCAGCACAGCGTGGCCTGGTTCTCGGTCGCGGCCCTGGTGGCGATCACGGTCCTTACCTTCGTCGGCCGCTGGTATGCCCGCGAACGCACGCGCCGCGCCGCGATGCCGAAGCGCCGCGCCTCGGGCAACATCAACGTGCTTTCGAAGAACCGGATCATCGGCGCGATCACCGTGCTGTTCCTGCTGATCCTGTCGAAGTATCTCTACATCACCAGCCTCGGCAGCTATTACACCTTTTACCTGATGGACAAGTTCCATCTTCCCGCCGAAACGGCACAGATCTATCTGTTCGTGTTCCTCTTCTCGGTGGCGCTGGGCACGGTGGTCGGCGGGCCGATCGGCGACCGCGTCGGCCGCAAATACGTGATCTGGGTCTCGATCCTGGGCGTGCTGCCCTTCACCCTGATGCTGCCGCACGCCAACCTGATGTGGACGGCGATCCTCACCGTGGTGATCGGTCTGATCCTCTCCTCGGCTTTCTCGGCGATCCTGGTGTTCGCGCAGGAGTTGGTGCCGGGCAAGGTGGGGCTGATCGCCGGCATCTTCTTCGGTTTCGCCTTCGGCGTCGGTGGCCTCGGTGCCGCGGCGCTGGGCGAACTCGCCGACCACACCAGTATCGACTTCGTCTACAAGGTCTGCGCGTATCTGCCGATCATGGGCCTGTTGACGATCTTCCTGCCCAATATCGAAACGCGGCGGAAGAAAAGCCCGCAGGTCGAAGTGCCGCCCGCGGCGGCGGAGTAAGACAAAAGGCGGGGCATCACCCCGCCTTTTTCACTTCATCGTAAACGCGCGCGTCACGAACTCGATCCCCGCGCTCAGGCCCTCGGCATCGATCCCGTGCGCGAGGCCGGGACGTTGAATCGCCTTCACCTCGATCCCTTCGCCGGCCAGCGCTTCCTCGCTGAAGCGCATCGAGATGAAGGGCACTACCGGGTCGGCGTCGCCATGCACCAGCAGCACGCGCGGTTTCGACTTGAGGTCCTTGCCCAATTGCTCGGGCGCGATCATCCGGCCCGAATAGCCGACCACCGCCGCCACCGGGTTGGCGCGGCGCGGGGCCACATGCAGTGACATCATCGTGCCCTGCGAGAAACCGACCAGCGCCATATCGGCATCGGTCAGGTTGCGCTTGGCGAGTTCCTGGTCGAGATAGGCGTTCAGGATCGGCGCGGCGCGCTTCACGCCGTGCAACGCATTCGCATTCGACAGGTTCTGCAAGGTGAACCATTGCCGGCCATAAGGCGCCATGTCGAAGGCGAAGGGTGCGTTCGGCGATACGAAGGCTGCATCGGGCAGGTGCTTGGCAAACAGCGCGCCGAGATCGATCAGATCGTTTCCATCTGCGCCGACGCCATGCAGGAACACGATCAACTGTTTCGCCGGCCCACCCGAAGCAGGCTCCAGCGACGGGCCGATCATCTCGGCAAGTTCGGCGGTGTAGTCCGTCATCACATCGTTCCCTGAATTTCTTTCGCCATGGCCGGGCTTGACCCGGCCATTCACGATTTTTTCGCGGCACCACGTGGACGCCCGGACGGGAGCATGCCTCCCGTGTCCGGGCATGACGCGGAATATACAACGGCTTTATTTTCTGAGTCCCGTCTGTCTCAACGCCCGATCCAACCACGGCGCGGCCAGGCGTTCCTGGGCGCGGTTCTGGCTGAGGCGGCTGCGCAGCACGGTGAAATCCACCGCGTCGAGCGGCTGGTCCTGGCCGGCGCAGGTGAAGACCACGATTTCCTTGCCGGTCTCGGGATCTTTCAGGCGCTGCAGACACTGCGCGCAGATTTCCTTCATCATGCACTGCATCGGCGAATTGATCGAGCCGATCGCCTCGTGCTTTTTCTTGAGATAAGGCTCGAGCACGCCATGCCGCGCCTCGGCCACCGCGCGCATCATGCCGTCGGAACCGATCGCGATCACGCGGTCCACATCGGCGAGCTTGATTGCCGCTCCACCGTTTTCGGCACCGAGCTTGCCTTCGGCATAGGACACCATCGCCTGCACGATATTGCCGACGAAGCTGCGGTCCTGCGCGCGATCGGGCGTGAACCCGTCGCCCGTGTCGACGCACCACACCACCTGGTCGGCGGCGGCTTCGATCTCGGGCACCTTGTAGCGGTCCTCGGCTTTGCGGTAGCCGGCGAAGTAGAGCACCCGCGATCCGGCGGCGCGCAACGCCTGGCCGATCGAGAACAGCACGGCGTTGCCCAAGCCGCCGCCCGCCAGCAGTACCGTCTCGCCCGCGGGCGTTTCGGTCGGCACGCCGGTCGGGCCCATCAGCACCACCGGCTCGCCCGGCTTCAGCGCGATGCAGAGATCGGACGACCCGCCCATCTCGAGCACGATCACCGAGACGAGCCCCTCGACCGGATCGACCCAGGCGCCGGTCAGCGCGAGGCCTTCCATGGCGAGCAAGGTGTCGGCCGTCTTCGGCGCGAAGGTCTCGAAATTCTGCAGGCGATAGAACTGGCCAGGCTCGAAGTTGCGCGCCGCGGCAGGCGCCTCGACCACGACCTCGACGATGGTCGGTGTCAGCCGATCGACGAGC
>CAZNZI010000929.1:0-6337 GCA_964577475.1 uncultured Rhodospirillaceae bacterium | reverse complement strand
CCGACGCCCTTCGCCGCATCCTGCCGGCGGGCAAGGAATCGATTGCCGAGATCATGACGCCTTCGATCGAAGAATTTTGGAACGCCGCCAACTCCTCGGGCTTCTTCCGGGGTGAAGTCGCGTCGATCCATACGGCGGTGGAAATCATCCGCACCGATGGGTCGAGCTGCTATATCAGCGGCAGCCTGCATCCGGTGACACTCGCCGATGGATCAGTGCAGATGCTGGGCGAAGGCAAGGAAATCGACGCCCTCGCCTTCCAGACCTTGCGTGCGCAAGGCCTGCGCGTCGCGCCGCTGGAAGACATTCTCTAAGCGCTATTTTCGCATTGGTTTTGTGCGTTCGTCGGCGAACGCCGTGAGCGCCTGCGCGAGGTCGGCCAGCGGCGCGTCCCACTGGTTCGGCCGGCGCTGACGGAAAATCCGCATGCTGGGATACCAAGGCGATGTGCCGCCTTCGTCGAACCAGCGCCAATCCGAGGTGTACAGAAGCAGCAGGAAGGTGGGCACACCGAGCGCGCCCGCCAGATGAGCGGTCGCCGTATCGATGGTGACCAGGAGGTCGACCTGCTTGAGGATCGCTGCCGTCTCGGCGAAATCCACAAGCCGTGGGCCCAGATCAAGAATCATCGCATCGGCGCCGAGACGTTTCACGTCGCTGGCACGCGGGCCCAGTTGGAAACTCCAGGCCGCGAAGCGGGGGTCGCCCAGCAGCGGCAGCAGATCTTCCAGCAGGATCGAACGGTCGCGCGGACTCGTCTTGCCCGCCCAGACCAGGCCCATCTTCAGACGGTCCTCGCGCGGCAGCGCCAGTTCCGGTTCGGGCGCGACAAGATAGGGCGCGTGATGGGACACCGTATCGAGCGTGACCCCGAACATGCCCGGCAGGCTCAGCAGCGGCGCCTCGAGATCGCACTCCACGCGCATCGTGCCGCGGCGGACCACCGCATCGACGCCCGGCGCCATCGCCATCAGCCGCATCAGTTCCGGCTGGCATTCGACGACCACCCGGCCCGCGCCGCGTCGCTTCAACTCGGGAATGAAGCGCGCGAACATCAACACATCGCCGAAGCCCTGTTCATCGCGCAGAAAGAGGCGGCGGCCCTTCAGCAGCTCGCCCGTCCACCGCGGCAGACCGGAGGCCAGGGCACGGCTGCGCTCGAGGCCCCATCGCGTTTCGTATTCGCGGAAACCGCGCTCGTAGTCGCCCTGCTGTAGACGGATCAAGGCGAGATCCCATTTGCATTCGCCATTGTCCGGTTCCAAGGCCAGCGTCTGCTCGAACATCGCCTGCGCCTCGGCGGGCCGGTGATCGTCGCGCGGGACCAGCGCCGCATTGTAGATCAGGCGCGGATCGTTCGGCTTGATCGCCAGGGCGCGGCGATGGAGTTTCTCGGCTTCCGCCAGCCGCCCGCGTTCGCGCAGCAGATTGGCGAGATTGGACAGGTTGCCCGAATTGTTGGGCAGCATCGCTTGGGCACGGCGATAACACGCCTCGGCGGCCGCCATGCGGTCGACCGTACGCAGCGCAACGCCGAGATTGTTGAAGAGATCGGGGGACCGCTGATCGATGGCCGCGGCTTCCGCATAGGCCGCGAGCGCCTGGGGCAGTTTGCCCTCATTCTGCAATTTGCCGCCCGCCATGCCGCGCTGGGCCGATTGCATCGCGGCGTCGAGCAGCGCATCGGGCGGCTGGGAAGACGGCGGCAGGCGATCGGCCGCGTAGCGCGCCTTGGGTGCAACGCCCGGCGGCAACTCGAAGACGTTACCGCTGCGGCTGTCTTCGACGAAGGGCTCCAATGTCCCGCCTTCATTCTCGTCGGCAAAGCGCCATGCGGTGAAGCCGAGGCCGGCCAGGCGTTGCCGCAACGCCGTCCCTCGCGCATTCTGGATGGGATCGCGGTAGCTTACCCCGCGCTCCCAGATGAGCGCGGCGACACGTCCGCCGGCGAGCAGCGCCTCCATGCCGGCCACGACGTCGGCCTCTCCCCCTTCGACGTCGATCTTCACGATCACGCGCCGTTCCGCCAAGGCCGGCCGTGCAGCCATGATGGCATCGACGGTGACGACTGGTATGCGTCCATCGGCGGCGTGCACCAGACTGTGGCCCATCGTGCTTTCGGGCCGCAATTCGCCGCGCCCCGGTACGCCGGCAACCGCGGCACCGACCACTTCGACAGTCTCGGTCAGCCCATTCGACTCGATCCACGCCTTCAGCGGCGTGAGGTTGCGCGGCGCAGGTTCAAAGGCGATCACCTTCACCTGCCCCGGCCAGCGCGTCGCCGCGTGCAGGGACATCAGCCCCCAATGGGCACCGACATCGAGAAAGAGATCGCCGGCCTCCAGATGCGCATCGATGAAACAGCGCGTGGCGTATTCATAGCCCGGGCCGAGACGCTCACGGCTGACCAGGAACCGGATACCCGGGTCGGTGAGATAAACGCGCGGCACACCCACCTTGAAACGGGGCGTGCCGTCGGCGGCGGGGAAAACCGAGTGCACCGGCGTCGAACCTTGCGTGCCCAATTCCGGACGTTGCGCGGCAAGGGCGGAAAGCTCCGTGACGATCCGTCTCATGACATCGTCCCAGCGCCCCGGCTCGCTTTGCCGGAACAGCCGCATGGTCGGATACCAGGGCGTATCCTCCCTTCCGATCATCCAGCGCCAGTCGGGCGAAAATGGCGTGAGCACCCAGACCGGCTTGCCCAATGCCGCGGTCAGATGCGCAACCGCCGTGTCGGCACAGATGACGAGATCGAGGTTCATCACCACGCCCGCCGTATCGGCAAAATCCTTCAAATACGGCGACAGGTCGCGCACCAGGGCGGGATGCGCGACTTTGGCCAGATCGCCGACGCGCGGTCCGGCCTGCAGTGAGTAGAGCGTGACGCCCGGGATGCCCGCCAGAGACAGCATCTCCTCCAGCGTCAACGACCGGTTGCGGTCGTTGCTGTGCTGCGGGCTGCCGGCCCAGACAATGCCTACCTTCATGCGCGTGCCCAGCGGTGCGGGCAGCGGCGTGGTGGACGGCGGCGGCTTGAGATAGGGCACCCGGTTGGGCACCCGGTCGAGCGCGATCCCGAGCAGGCGCGGCACGCTCAGCAAGGGCACATGGAAGTCGCAATGCGGCATCTGCCGGAAACTGGTCAGCAGTTCCGCCCCCCCTTCGAGGCCTGACAGCAGCCTCCGCAGCGGCGCAGGCACGGCGAACAGCACGCGCGCGCCCTGCTGGGCCAGGATCGGGATATAGCGGCAGAACTGGAGCACGTCGCCGAAGCCCTGCTCCGCATAGACCAGCAGTGTCTTGCCGGCGAGCGGGGAACCGTCCCATTCCCGGCCGGGCAGCTTCGGCATCTTCGATTCGGGTTTGCGGCGACGCCACTCATACTCGACCCAGCCGGTGCCGAGCTCGCCCTTGAGCAGCAGCAGCCGCGCAAGGCCCAGATGCGCATCGAGATTGTCGGCATCGAGCGACAGCGCGCGGCGCAGATGGCGCTCGGCCTCGTCGAGCTTGTTCTGGCTGATCAGCGTCTGCGCGTAGCCGCTATGGGCGAAAGCCGTAACGGGTCCCAGTTTGCGCGCCTCGTCGAACAGCGCCAGCGCTTCGTCGAGCATGCCGCGCGCCGAGAGCGACCCGGCAAGACGGACCGGGATCGCCGGATCGGCTGGCTGAAGTTTGCCCGCACGCCGCAGACAGGCCTCGGCCACGAGATCGTGCCCCTGCCGCGAGAGAAGTCCCGCGAGCGTAAGCCAGGCCTCGCCCGCCATCGGATCCCGCGCCAATGCCGCGTCGAGCGCTGCACGGGTTTCCGGGAGGCGATTGAGTTCGGCCAGCGCATTGGCCGCATTGATCCAGACGCCCGGCCGGTCGGGTGCGTCCGCGATGATGCGGAGATAGGCCGCCACCGCCTCATCGCGGCGGCCCATGCGACGGAGCACGACGCCGCGGTTGAGCAATGCCTCGGGATGTTTTGGCTCTAAGGCCAGAATCTCGTCATAGGCGGCCAGGGCCATCGGCAGCTGGCCGCTCTTGAAACTTTGTGCACCGCGCACGATCGCTTCGGCGATACGCACGGACAGTCCGCCTTGCCCTGTCGGGGTTTGGCGAGGCGGCGGCGGTGCGGTTGCAGGTGTCGCCGGGCGCGGCGGGGCTTTTGGCTTCTTCATTCTGGCCGCCAGCTAACCGGGAAAGGCCCGCCCCGGCAAGGCGCACCCTCGCCCGATGGTTCGTTCTCCCCCAGCCGCATCTCAGCGCATAGAAATATAGAAAAATCAATTACTTAAAGACTTCGGAAACTACGAATATCCGGAGATGCCGTTTAGCGCAACTTATTCTCGATGGTGCGTGAGCCGCCAATCAAGAACCGCCGAGGCAGAGCAATGAAGTTGAACATTGGCACCGTCGTGAACAACCCCGTGGTGAAAGTCGTCGTTGTCGCCCTCCTGATCGCGGTCGGCGTCTTGCTCGAGCACGGCCTGGCCGCCGTTGACGTCAAAGTCCCCTATGTAATCGTACTACCCGTGGCCGTGATCTGCTGCGACCTGTATGGGTTCCGCGCCTCGGCCATCGCTGCCGTGATCGGTGTGGTGATCGCGCTCTATCAGTTCATCGATCCGCTCGCCTCCTTCGGCCTCCCCGCGATCGGGGACGCCATCCAATTGTTTGCGTTCCTTGGCATCACCCTCTTCGTCTGCTGGGTGCTCGGACTCTATCGCGGCAGCGTCCAGTCGCTCGAAAACCAAGTCAAAAAGCTCGGCGACGCGAGTCCCGAAAAAGGCTGACCTCGGTCTCAAGCGTGGGGGCCGGCGCGACGGGTCGCTGCGGGGGCAGCGGTCTGTCGCGCCGTTGGCTTACCGGGCTCAAGTTCAATTGTGGCGAACCCCTGTGATTTCCATCACAGGATTGAAAAATAGCGATTTTTGGCTAAGCCGAACTCGCGACGCCGATTGAGCGGCGGGCGATATTCCAGTAGTATGCGCGGCGGGGAAAAAGAAGAAACTACAGGACGTTTTGGGTGGGGGTATTTAGTCCGTGACGCATGATGCGCCGCTGTCGTCGTTGCAGCCGACCTTTGATGGTCTGAGCTCCTCCCGTCCCTCTCAATTCGATGCCGTTCTCGACGCCACCCAGGCCCATCAGGTCGTCGTCCCGGGCGGCCATTTCCTCCTTACCGCCGACTTCCAGCGCGCCGGTTCCGATCTCGTCCTGAGCCACGGCGGCCATCAGGTCCTCGTCGCGGGTTACTTTTCCAACCAGCCGCCGACCCTGATCGCGGAATCGGGCGGGGTGATCGAGCCCGACCTCGCCTTCAAACTGGCCGGCCCGGTAATGCATGGCGCCATGGCCCAGGCCAGCGGCAACGCGGCGGCGCTGACCCCGATCGGCGTGGTCGACAATATGGATGGCGGGGTCACCGTCAAACACGCCGACGGCTCGACCGAGAATCTCGCCAAGGGCAGCACCGTCTACCAGGGCGACGTGCTCGAGACCCACGACGGTAAGATCGGCATCATCTTTGCCGACAAGACCACGTTCTCCCTCGGCCCCAATGGCCGCATGGTGATGGACGAGATGGTCTACGACCCGAAGACCCATGGCGGTCATTCGGCGTTCCAGGTCGTCCAGGGCACCTTCAGCTTCGTGTCAGGCCAGATCGCGAAATCGGGCCCCGACAATATGACCGTGAAGACACCGGTCATGACGATCGGTATCCGCGGTACCACCGTCGCCGGTACAGCCGCGGCCGAAGGCTCGGAAAATACCATCTCGCTGCTGAACGATCCGGGCGGCGGCGTCGGCCAGATCGTCATCTCGAACCAGGGCGGCAGTCAGGTTTTGTCGGTGCCCGGCCATACGGTACAGATGGCGTCGTTCTTCACGGCGCCTCCGGCCCCGACCGTGGTGCCGCCTGCCCAGCTGGCGGCCGCCTATTCCGGCGTGTTGAGCGCGCGTCCGACCGCGCCCGTGGGTGAAGTCGTCGTTCCCGCCGGTACGAAAGGCGGTGGCGGTGGTGCCAACGGCCAAGGCGGACAGAACGGTCAGGGCGGGCAGAACGGCCAGAAGGGTTCCGAAGGCGGCCAGGGCGGATCGCAAGGTGGCGCCGAGGGTGGTGGTCAGGGCGGCGCCGAAGGCGGCGGCCAGCAGGGCGGCGGGCAGCAAGGCAGCAGTGGTGGCGGCGAAGGCGGCTCAAGCAGCAGCGCCTCGGGCGGCGGTGAGGCAGGAAGTGGACCTCCTGGCAGCGCCAATTCGTCGAGTACCGCCGGCCCGCCGCCCCCCCCGCCCCCCCCCCCCCCCCCCCCCCCCCCCGCGCCCAACCATGGCGCGGGGCAAACGGGGA
>CAZNZI010000928.1:0-8200 GCA_964577475.1 uncultured Rhodospirillaceae bacterium | reverse complement strand
TGCCGCACCAGGCCAACCGCCGGATCATCGACGGTACCGCGCGCAAGCTGAACCTGCCCCCCGAGCGGATTATCCTGACCGTCGACAAGCACGCCAACACCTCGGCCGCCTCGGTGCCGCTGGCCCTGGCTGAAGGCGTCGGCGATGGTCGCATCACGCCCGGCAATCTGGTCCTGATGGAAGCCATGGGCGGCGGCTTCACGTGGGGCGCGGCCTTAGCCCGGTTCTGAACAACTTAGAACGTGGGGCGCTCCGTTTTATCGGTCTGACGCGCGAAGCGCGCGGGGGCGCGGCCTTGGCCCGGTTCTGAACACGCTCCGAACAATTTTTGAGACCGGACGCATTGCATGCGCCGCCGCGCGCGACCTGGCTGGTTTCGGATTCCGCTCGATTCCTAAGGAATCAGAGCGAGTCACAGGATTGCCTCGGGCCAAGAGGCAACTTTTAGCTACATCCCTTTGATATTGACGCTTTTCCGAGGGCGCGTTAGCCTTCTGCGAAACGTCAATTGAGGGTGGCGCGCATGGCCGAGAGAACCATCACGCGAGCGCAATTGAGCGAGTCGGTCTACCAAGAGGTGGGCCTCTCGCGAAACGAGTCCGCGGACCTGCTCGAAATGGTCCTGGGCGAGATTGCGTCGGCGCTAACCCGTGGGGAATCCGTCAAGATTTCGTCCTTCGGCAGCTTTTCGATCCGCTCGAAGGGGCAGCGCGTCGGCCGCAATCCCAAGACCGGCGAGGAAGTGCCGATTCTGCCCCGGCGGGTTCTGGTCTTCCGGCCTTCGCAATTGCTGAAGTCCCGGATCAACGACGGCGTCGAGGCCATGGCGGCCGGCGGCCTGCCGGGCGGCGGCAGCGTGCCCGGCGCCGGGGCTCCCGGTGGCGGCGCGAAGATCGCCGGCCCGAAGCAGCCCTAGCGGGATGGGCGTGAGCACAGGTCAGGTCAGGTAGGTTGGTATGAGTGACGGGGCCAGCGACGGCGCCCGATTTGAGGCTGTCGCAGCGCGCCGGCCGCAGAAATCCGAAGCCGCGTTCCGCACCATCAGCGAGGTGTCCGAGGACCTGGATGTGCCGCAGCATGTCCTGCGCTTCTGGGAAAGCCGCTTCCAGACGATCAAGCCGCTGAAGCGCGGCGGCGGGCGGCGCTATTACCGCCCCGAGGATGTGCTGCTGCTGCGGCGCATCCGCGACCTTCTGTACAAAGACGGTTACACCATCAGGGGCGTCCAGAAGCTGCTGCGCGAACAGGCGCGCACCGGGACGATCATCGGGGACGAGAGCGCTGATGCGCCGCCCGCGCCTGCCGCAAGACCAATGACGGTGCCGACCGCCGTTCCCACCGCGCCGCCCGCTATGGCGGCCGCGCCCTCTGCGGTCCCCACGCCGATGCCCGAACGGCCGTCACCGCCGGCCCCGGTCATGACACAGCCGACAGTCGGTATTACCGGCGCGCGCCGCGTGCTGCTCGAAACCCTGGTCGTCGAGATCGACGACCTGCGCAAGCAACTGGCCGACGCAACCAAGAAGCCGGGGCAGAAGTAGCGTCTTGCGCTACGGCCTATCCGCTCTGGTGCTTCTTGCCGTTCTCGCCCTAGGGACGCGCGTCCGGGCGGACGATAACGGTTGGACACCGAGCGATTCCACCATCGCCAAGATGGAAAAGATCATCGCGGTGCCCGATCCGGGTGGCCAGCGCACCGCCTATCAGTATCGCCGTTTCTACGACGGCGTGATCGTCGATGGTCGCCGTAAGATCCGTGGTGAGCTGGTCGCGCCGAAAGGCCGCGAAAGGCCCACGATTTTCAAACGGCCCGAAAAACTGTGGCCCCATATGGTGAACCGCGGCTGCGATGTGGTGAACCTGCTCTACGACGTCCAGGACAACCGGCTGGATTGGCTGGCTTGCAATAGCGAGGGATAGGCTGAGAGCCGAATTCACCACCGTGCAACCCGGAAACTAAGAACTTTCGAAACGGCTATACCGCTTCTCTGCTGAGAGTTAGATTAGCCGCATGAGCGGCGACGACAAAGAATATCTAAAAATTGTACTCGACCCGATTCGGGTATGCGCGAAATACAAACCAAAATTTGGACAAGGCGCGAAAGGCGACGGTTTGTCGTTGCCGGAATTTCAGAACCTTTATCAAGCGGATGCTTTTTACAATTGGTTTGGCCTCGATAACCCGCTGATGTACGCAGCGCACAAGGCGGCCGGTGGGATGACCAGCATCTATCGGCAAATCGGCATTGGATGCGAAAAGCTTTTTCGTCAGGTGCTGCAAGATGCGCTCGGATTGAGTGCCGCCGACGTTACCTGGTCCTATGAGTTGCCACTTGCCGGCGGAAAAACCAGAACGCTCCATCTCGACGGCCGTGTGCCCCTGGATAATATCTCCGACAAAGAGTTGCGTAAGCGTTTCCATGGCTGGATGCGCTCGGCTGCCGAGAAGATTGGGGTAGATCAACGAATATTTGCCACTCTCACCGGTACGATCTTTGAAGTCAGGCAGGGCTACAAAAGTAAGGACTCCAAGCGACAAAACGCGGACATCGCGAACGCAGCCACCGCATATACGAAGGCTTATTTTCCGTGCGCAGTAATCCTTTCCGCGCAGATCGACCAGGACATACGGCTTCGCTATCAGGCGGAAAAATGGGCGCTCGTTACCGGCGTGACGGGCCTCAACGACCCTTTGCTGTCGACGTATGATTTCATGCGAGACGTCATTGGCTACGATCTCGCGGGCTTCTTCGCGAGGAACCGCGCGGTTTTGAAAAAAGAAATAGACACCGTGTTGAAAGCGTTGCTAACGCCGGAAGGAATATGATTCTCCTTCAAAATCAGTTACGGCAACGCGCCGAATACACCCACAAATATAATTCGAAAACGGGAAGGCACGGCTGGCTACGATTGACGCCAGCGTATTCGGTTAAAATTGTCGAGGATTTGATCTCTCGATATGACACGCCATTGCGATTGCTGGACCCGTTCTGTGGGACTGCAACAACTGCCTTGAGTGCCGCCTATCACGGGCATGAAGCGATAACGACGGACATCAATCCTTTCCTCTATTGGTTGGGACAGACCAAGACCAAAATCTACCAGGCTGCGGTCGTCGACGAAGCCGATCGTGCCTGCAAACGCGCTTTGCAAATGATAAAAAGAAAATCCTTCCAGACCGACGCTGCCCCGCCGATCTACAATATCGAGCGATGGTGGTCACAATCGGCGCTGGAGTTTCTCTGTGCGCTTCGACCCGCGATAAGGTCCGCAACGGAAAATCCTGACTCGCGTGATTTGCTGTTGGTCGCTTTCTGCCGGACTCTGATCGCGATTTCCAATGCGGCGTTCAATCATCAATCCATGTCTTTTAAACGCGGGGATCAGACGAGCCTTGCGTTCGAGCCGGATATGCCCCGCATGTTTGTTGACGACGTACACTTCGTGCTCGGTGGAGCCAGAGAAAATCCGAGCGGTAACGCGAAGGTCGTGCTCGGAGACGCGCGGACCACATTGGCGGGCGAGCAATTCGACCTGGTCATTACCTCGCCACCCTACGCGAACCGGATGTCCTATATCCGGGAACTCCGTCCATATATGTATTGGCTGGAATTCCTGGTGAATGGCCGGGACGCGGGCGAATTGGATTGGTCGGCCATCGGGGGTACGTGGGGCATTGCAACCAGCCGCCTCATCGGCTGGGAACGGCCGCAAGACCGCTGCACCGACGTATTGCTCGATGCGGCTCTGGACGGTATCGCCCATCATAAAAATAAAAATGGAACGATCCTGTCGAACTATGTTGCAAAATATTTTGACGACATGTGGTTACATTTTATCAGTCTCAGCAAAATGCTGAAGCGCGACGCTCAAATCCATTACATCGTGGGAAATTCTACGTTTTATGGCGTGCTTCTTCCCGTTGAGAAAATATATGCTGCAATGCTTAAACAACTTGGGTTCACTCACATTGAGTGCCATCCGATCCGCAAACGAAATTCCAAGAAGGAATTGATTGAATTTGACGTCGTTGCCACCTGGCCAGGGTGATTCATCAGCAACGCTCAGCCGTTGCCAGCACCCGGGGCGGTGGCTATAGTGCGCCCCTTTCCGGCCCGGACCCGGGTTGGAAGCTAGATGTCGGGGCGTAGCGCAGCCCGGTAGCGCATCAGTCTGGGGGACTGGGGGTCGTCGGTTCAAATCCGGCCGCCCCGACCATCTGGCTTCCATCGATGACCGACCTTCCCATCGAGCCCGTCATTCCCGAAATCCAAGCGGTGCTGCGCGAGCGGCGGCAGCTCGTGCTGCAAGCCCCGCCGGGCGCGGGCAAGACGACGCGCGTGCCCTTGGCGCTGCTCGACGCGCCGTGGCTGGCCGGCAAGAAGATCGTGATGCTCGAACCGCGGCGTCTCGCCACACGGGCGGCGGCGCGGCGGATGGCGGCGATGCGCAAGGAGAGCGTCGGCGGCACGGTCGGCTACCGCATGCGGCTCGACAGCAAGACCGGCAAGGACACGCGGATCGAGGTCGTCACCGACGGCATTCTGATCCGCATGCTGCAGGATAACCCGTCGCTCGACGGGATCGGCGCCGTGATCTTCGACGAATTCCATGAGCGCGGCATCGATGCCGATCTCGGTTTGGCACTTTGCCTGGAAGCGCAGAGCGTGCTGCGCGAGGATTTGCGGCTGATCGTGATGTCGGCAACGCTGGACGGCGCGCGCGTCGCGGGCTTGCTCGGCGACGCGCCGGTGGTCACCAGCGAGGGCCGCAGCTTTCCGGTCGAGACGCGGCACATCGCGCCCGTGCCGCAATTGCGTTTCGAAGCGAATGTCGCGTCCGCCATCCGTCAGGCGCTGGAGGAGGAAGAGGGGAGCATCCTCGTTTTCCTGCCGGGTGCGGGCGAAATCCGTCGTGTCGAGCGGCTGCTCGATGAGTCCCGGCTCGCCGCGAACGTAATCGTCGCGCCGCTGTTCGGCGAGCTGGCGCAGGACGCGCAGGACCAGGCGCTGCTGCCCGCGCCGGCCGGCAAGCGCAAGATCGTCCTCTCGACCGCGATCGCCGAGACCAGCCTCACCATCGACGGGATCCGCATCGTGATCGATGGCGGGCTGATGCGCGTGCCGCGCTTCGATCCGGGCGGCGGCATGACGCGGCTGGAAACGGTGAAGGTCTCGCAGGCTTCCGCCGATCAGCGCCGCGGCCGCGCCGGGCGGCTGGAACCGGGTGTCTGCTACCGGCTCTGGCCCGAGGCCGAGCACAAGGCGCTGGCGCGCTACTCGGTGCCGGAAATCCTCGCCACCGATCTCGCGCCGCTGGCCCTCGAACTCGCCTGCTGGGGCGCCGATGTCGCGCAACTTGCCTGGCTCGATCCACCGCCCGATGCGGCCTTCAAGCAGGCGCGCGATCTGTTGACGCGGCTCGATGCACTCGATGCAAATGGGCAGGTGACGGCGCATGGCCGCGCGATGTCGCGCTTCGGCCTGCATCCGCGCCTCGCCCATATGATCCTGGCCGCCGATGCGCGCGGGCTTGGCGGGCTCGCCTGCGACATCGCCGCTCTGCTCTCGGCGCGCGATCTGGTGAAGGTCCATGGCGGCCCGCAGTCGCGCGACGCCGATCTGCGCCTGCGGCTCGAGATCATCCTGGGCGAAACGCGCGATGCCGATCTGCGCGGGCTCTCGGTCGATCGCGGCATGCTGCACCAAGTGAAGCAACAGGCGAAGGAGTGGCGGCGGCGGATCAAGGCGGGTGACGCGCGCGGCGACAGCGACGATGCGGGCCTCGTGCTGGCCGAAGCCTATCCCGACCGGATCGCACAGCGCCGCTCCGGCGGCAATGGCCAGTTCCTGTTGAGCAACGGGCGCGGCGCGGTGTTGCCCGCGACCGATCCGCTGGCGAGTGCCGACTATCTTGCCGTGGCCGATCTCGACGGCGACAAGCGCGAGGCGCGGATCTTTCTCGCGGCACCGCTGACCCTGGCCGAGATCGAGAGCGATTTCGCCGACCGCATCGTCAAAAGCGAGCGTGCGGGCTGGGATGCACGCGAGGGTGCGGTGATCGCGCGGCGGCAGGCGAAGTTCGGCGAGTTGGTGCTGCGCGAGGAAGCACTGCCGTCGCCCTCGCCCGACCAGATCGCGGCGGGGATGGTCGAGGGGATTCGCGGCGCCGGTCTCGGCGTGCTGCCCTGGAATAAGGAGATCGACGTTTGGCGGGCGCGCGTCGCCTTCCTGCGCGTGACCTACGGCGCCGAGGCGGGCTGGCCCGATCTCTCCGACACGGCGCTGCTCGCGACGCTGGAGGACTGGCTCGCGCCGCATCTCGCCGCGGTCACGCGATTGTCACAGCTTAGCCGCCTCGATCTGATGACCGTGCTGAAGGCTCAGCTCGACTGGGACCGGCAGAAGAAGCTCGATGCGCTGGCGCCAAGCCACATCACCGCGCCCAGCGGCGCGCGCCACCCGATCGACTACAGCGACGGCACGCCCACGCTTGCCGTGCGCATGCAAGAGATGTTCGGCTCGGCCACCACGCCGACCGTGGCCGATGGCAAGGTGCCGCTGCGGCTCCATCTGCTTTCGCCCGCCGGGCGCCCCCTGCAGGTGACCAGCGACCTCGCCGGTTTCTGGGCCAACAGCTACAAGTCGGTGCGCAGCGAAATGCGCGGGCGCTATCCGAAGCATCCGTGGCCTGAAGATCCGCGCAATGCGGAGCCGACGACGCGGGTGAAGAGAAGGCCGCAATAGGTATGTGCGGGCGAATCATATGCTCGCCGCCGCTCGCCTACCCCCCATCCCCACCTTCCCCCTCAAGGGGGGAAGGAGTTCTTCTTTAGCCCTCCCCCCTTGAGGGGGAGGTCGAGCGCCTTCCGAACGTCCGCTGGACGTTCGGTACCAACGCCCTAGTAGGGCGTTGGTCGGCGGCTCGAGGTGGGGGGTGAAGCACGCGCGATCTTCCTGCTCGGCCACGAATTCGCCGCGACACCTGCCACCACCAGCGCGATGCCGATCCAGCGCGAGGTGCTGAGCGGTTCGCCGAAGACGGCCTTGGCCAGAGTGACGCCCCAGAGCGGCACCAGCAGGGAATAGGGCGCGACCGTCGCCGCCGGATAGCGCTTCAGCAGGTAGCTCCAGAGCCCATAGGCAACGTTGGTGGCGATGAAGGCGGTGAAGGCCACGCCCGCCCAGGACAGCCAGGTCGCATGCATGAGGCCGGTCTCGATCGCCGTACTGCCTTCCTGTGCCCAAGACAACAGGAAGACCGGAATCGGCGCCACGGCGCTGGCCCAGACGATCAACTGGTTCGCGTCGGACGCCTTGGCGTGGCGCGTACAGACATTCGATGCCGCCCAGCAGGCGGCGGCCGCGATCACCAGCATGAAGGGGATCAGCGGAATGCCGTCGAGATGGCCCGCGATCACCAGCACGCCGGCGAAGGCCAGTGCCAGGCCGATCAGGTTCTGCCAGCGCGGCTTTTCGTGCAGTGTCGGGATGGCGAAGATCATGGTGAAGAAGGGTTGCGTCTGCATCATCGCCGAGCTGAGGCCCGGCGGCATGCCAAGCTTCATGCCGGTGAAGAGCAGGCTGAACTGCGCGACGCCCATGAAGAAGCCGATCGCGACCACCCAGCGCCAATTCACATCCGGCGGTTTCACGAACAGCATGAAGGGCGCCGAGGCCATCAGGAAGCGCAGCCCCGTGAACAACAGCGGTGGGAAATCCGCCAAGCCGAATTTCGCGGCGATGAAGTTTGCGCCCCAGATGACCGTGCAGAGCACGGCGGCGGCAATGTGAACTGGCGGCATGCGCTATGCCTCGGGCGTGCCGATGTCCAGCAGCGCGGGCGTCGAACGCCCCGGCCAGGAATTGGCGGCGATGCCGGCCACGATCAGCGCGCAGCCGATCCATTTGGTGGTGCTGATCGGCTCGTTCAGGATCACCACGCTCGAACTAATGCCGAATAGCGGCACCAGCAGCGCATAGGGCGCCACGAGCGCCGCGCGATGCTTGCGCAGCAGGAAGCTCCACAGGCCGAAGCCGAAAGTCGTCGCACCGAAGGCGACCACGGCCAGCGAGGCAAGTCCCAGCCAGGTCACGTTCACGAACGACGACACGATCGTGTCGCCGCCCTCGGTCGCCCAGGAGAGCAGCAGGAGCGGGATCGGGGGAATGAGGCTCGCCCAGACGATCAGGCGCAGCGC
>CAZNZI010000927.1:0-6748 GCA_964577475.1 uncultured Rhodospirillaceae bacterium | reverse complement strand
ATCCATGATCGATCAGCTTCGCCCGCCAGCGGTCCGAGATCGGCAGCGACAGGTCGGTGTGCTGAAAGAGGTGCCGATAGAGATTCGGGTCATCGTCGAGGCAGGCGCTGACATCGACCCCATGGAAGGTCACGATCAGCTTGCCCTTGATGGCGCCGATCTCGCGAAAATAGGCGACCGTGCGGCCGACCAGGCCGAAATGGCAATGAATGACGTCGAACGGCTCCTCGTCGAGCAGCGCAGCGCACCAATAGAACATGTTGAGCGACAGGGCTTCTCGCCCATAGACGGAGGCATCGAGCGCCTTCAGCAGCGCACCGAAATGCTTGCGCCCGTCACGGGCCAGGATGCGCGGCGCGCGCAGGAGCCGCTTGCCTTTCTCCTTCGGCATCGAGCGGTAGCGGATGCGCTTTTTCAGATCGTAGCGGCCGACATCGGCATGGACCGCGGACTCGGTGCGGGGACCATTGGCGAAGATGGTGACGTCGTGGCCCAGATCGAGCAAACCGGTGATCTGGTTCAGGACAAAGGTTTCGCTGAGGGCCGGAAACTCGTTGGCAAACATGGCCACGCGGAGGGGCCTCCGCGGGGCAGGCACCTTTGGTGCCGATTTGCGGGCATTGCCGACCTCGCCCCAGATATCGCTGTCGAGGCCGCGCGAACCGCGATCGGATCTGGACGAATCACGCATCGGCGCGCCCCCGTCCGAACGAATTCTTGATCTTGATCATTTCGGCCAGGGCGTGCCGGCTTTGCGGAACGCAGAGGAAGCAGAGGAGCGCAATCACCGCCATGCTGAGCCCGGACACGCCAAGGGATCGCGGCAGGGTGAGCGATTCGAAGACCGCCCAGTGGCGCAAGGCGAGCAATGTGCCCACAATCAAGATCGACGCCAGTGCCGACGGGCCCAGGCTCTTTGCCATGTCCCCGGCCGAAACTGGCCCTTTGCGGCCCACCATCCAGAACAGGACCGGGAGACGGATGACCAATCCACCCACCGCGAAACTGGCGGCAACGCCGGTGGCACCCCACGGGAGGCCGACGACGATGGTGATCGCGCTGAGCGCCGAGCCATAGATGCCCCACCAGAACATCTCGCGCGTCCGGTCCTGGGTCATGAACAGCCAGCCGCAGGTATAAGCGATCGGCTGGTAGAGCGCGGCAACACCCAACCAGGCGACGATTGGCGTCGCGCCCATCCATTGCTGGCCGAAGAGCGCGCGCACGATCTGGTCGGGCATGGCGATCAGCAGGGCCGCACACGGCATCACCACCATATTGAGCTTCTCGACCATGCTGAGATAGGCGCGGCGGTATTGCTCAGGCTGCTTCGCGAGGCGGCTCAGCATCGGCATGGCCACGGTGAAGAGCGGCGCGTTGAGGTTGTTGATCGGCACCAGCAGAATCTTGTAGGCGCGCTCATAGAGACCCAGCGGCGCGGCACCCCACCACCAGCCGATCAGGATCTGATCGAGGCTGCGCACCATGGTCGATACCAGGTTCGAGCCGGTGATATGGCCGCCATACATCAGCAGTTCGCGGACCTTCGAAAGCTTCATCGGCCGGCCCGGCCGCCAGCCGCAAAAGATCCAGCCGCCGCCCGCCAGCCACCCCGCCCAGACCAGGCGCTGGATCACCAGCGCCCAATAATCGGCGCCGAGCCATGCCGCGATGATGGCCGCGGTCAGGCCGGCAATCTCGGCGGTCATCTGAATTCCGGCCAATGCGGTGAACCGCATCTGGCGGCGCAGCAGCGCGAGATGCTGGGTCGAGAGTCCGCTGAGGACGAAACCGAGCCCGAGCCACAGCGTGACGCCGACCAATTGCGGCTCGTGATAGAACCACGCCATCAGCGGCGCGAGCGGGATCATCAGCAGTCCGGCAACGACGCCGAGCCCGACATTCACCCAGAACAGCGTGCTGACTTCCGCATGGGTGATCTCTTCACGCTGCACCGTTGCGGCGGAGAGACCGAGGTCCTTGAACATCTCGAGCACGGTGACGATCACCGCTGCCATCGCGATCAGACCGAAGGACTCGGGACGAAGCAGGCGCGCCAGGATCGCCATCGCGCCCGTCTGCGCTACGACTTTGAGGATTTGCCCGCCGACGGTGATCACGCCACCGCGCACAGACCGTCCCCTGAGATCGCGGGTCAGAGTCGCGGTCTGAAAATGAACGGAGGGATCGGGTGCAGACATGCCTGGCGCGCACTCAACTGAAGTGGCGCCATCACACAGGATTGGCTTGCTTGAATTCGAGTGATCAAAATGTGTCTAAGAAACGACCTACAACCGTGTGATCGCCATCACTTTTTCCAGATCTCGACTCAGCGCACCACCGCGCTTTTCTGGCGCCCGCGGCTGCGGTTTTCGCCGCTGTCCGGTGCTGGTCCGGCGGTGTGCGTCGCGACCGACCCCTTCACCCGCGCCAGCCCCTCCATCAGGGCGGCCCGGGTCGGCTTGTCGATCTCGGAGAACATGTCCTTCAGCCAGCCGTCATGGGCCTGGGCCATCTTGCGGAAGGCGACCTTGCCCTTGGGCGTCAGCCGTACGACGGCGGCGCGGCGATCGGCATCGGCGGTACGGCGGATCAGGCCTTCGGCCACAAGCCGGCCGACCAGGCCTGTGATATTTCCGTTGGTGACCATCAGCCGGCGCGAGAGTTCGCCCAGGCGCAGGCCATCGGGTTCGCGATCGAGTTGAGCGAGCAGATCGAAGCGCGGCAGGGTGACATCGAACTCGGTCCGCAGCCGGGCGCGGATTTCGTTCGAGACGCGGTTGGCGCAGGACAGCATGCGCAGCCAGAGCCGCAGCTCCGACTCGGCATCCGCGGACGAATCGCGGATGATCGCTTCGAGATCGATCATCTGGGGGGCGGTGTCGTCCATGACCGTCAGGCTCCCTATGTGTCTCTTGTCCGTCGCCGGCCCTAGGCCAGCGCCTCGTCCGGCGCACTGCCGCGCTTCAGCCAATTCGGATCGCGCACCGGCAACGGGATCGCGTCGATCAAAGTGCGCGTGTAAACGGTTTTGGGCGCGGCGAAGAGCGCGCTGCATTCGCCTTCTTCCTCCACGATCCCCTCGCGCATCACATAGACGCGGCGGCAGATCGAGCGGATCACCGAGAGATCGTGGCTGATGAAGGCCAGGGCCAAGCCCATCTCCCGCCCCAACTGTTGCAACAGCCGCAGCACCTGCGCCTGGGTCGAGACATCGAGGCCCGAGACGATCTCGTCGGCCACGACGAAATCGGGTTTCAGGATCACGGCGCGGGCGATGCCGACACGCTGACGCTGCCCGCCCGAGAGTTCATGCGGATAGCGGCTCATGAACGCGGCGGGCAGACCGACACGGGCCATCACATCGGCCATCAAAGCTTCGGCCTCTTTCGGCGTCGCGGCCATGCCGTGCAGCAGCGCAGGGCCGGACAGGATGCGGCCGATCGTGTGGCGCGGATTGAGCGAGGACATCGGATCCTGGAAGATCATCTGCATGCGCCGCCGCAGCGGCCGCAGATCCTCTTCGCTCTGCCCGGTGACGATCTTGCCGTCGAAGCGCACCGTGCCGCTCAACGGCGTCACCAGGCCCAGCAAGGTGCGGCCAAGCGTGCTCTTGCCTGAACCCGACTCGCCGACGATGCCCACGGTCTCGCCGCGGGCGATGACGATATCGACGCCCTTCAGAACCGGCGGTGGTTCGACATCGCGCGCAAACAGGCTGCGCTTGCGGCGGTAGGCGACGCGCAAGCTCTGGCCGGCGATCAGCGGCTCAGCCATGGCGCACCTCCTCCCGGTCGGCGGCGATGATTTCGGCGCGCAGCGAGTCGAGCATCGTGCCCGAGATCGGCTCCAAACCCATATCGGGACGGTCATAGCGCGGATTGGCGGCGATCAGCGCCGCCGTATAGGGATGGCCGGGCGATGACAGCAGCCGGTCGGTCGGCCCCTGCTCCATCACCTTGCCCATATAGAGGACCGTTGTCGTGTCGCAGATTTGCGCGACGACGCCAAGATCGTGTGTCACGAAGATAACGGCCGTCTTGTGGCGCTCCTGCATCCCGCGGATCAGGCGGAGAATCTGCTTCTGTACCGTCACATCGAGCGCGGTGGTCGGTTCGTCGGCGACCACCAGCTTGGGATCGAGGGCGAAGGCGGCGGCGATCAGCACGCGCTGGCGCATGCCGCCCGAGAGCTCGTGCGGATAGGACTTCATCACCCGCTTGGGATCGCGGATATGGACCTCTTCCAGCAGCGCCAGCGCCCGCGCTTCCGCGTCGCGCCAGGACATGTGGCGTTGAAGGCGCAGCCCGTCGGTCAGTTGCGCATCGATGCGGCGACCGGGATTGAGTGCCGTCAGCGGGTCCTGCGGGATCAGCGCGATCTCGGTGCCCAGCAGTGCGCGGAAATCCGCGGATGGAATGGTACTGAGGTCACGGCCTTCGAATTCCACCGTGCCGGCCGTCATCGTCATGCTGCGCGGCAGGATGCCGAGCACGACCTTGATCACGGTCGACTTGCCGGCGCCGCTTTCGCCGACCAGGCCGTGCACTTCGCCGGGCGCAAGGGTAAAGGAGACGTCGCGCAGCACCTTCTGGCCGCCGTCACGGCCCGAAACCACCGAGAGATTGCGGATACTGAGGAGCGGCGGGCTCATCGGCGCAACACGGGATCGAGAGCGCGGGTCAAGCCGTCGCCCAGTTGATTGAATGCCACCACGGTCGCGCAGAGCACAATCAGCGGCGCCGTCAATACCCACCAGGCTTCATGGGCAATCTGCCGGCCCTGAGCGATCATCCCACCCCAGGTCGGCGTATCCGACGACACCGACAAGCCGACGAAGGAGAGGATCGCCTCGACAATGACCGCGATGCCCATCTCGAGGGTCAGAAGCGCGATCAGGACGGGCAGCACGTTGGGCAGGATTTCGCGTATCAGGATCGTAGTGCGCTTGAACCCGATGGTGCGCGCGGCGGTCACGTAATCCATATGGGCCTGGGCCATCGTTTCAGCGCGGACCACGCGGCAGAAGCGCGTCCAGTCGATCACAACGATCGCCGCGATCACCGAATGCAGCCCGCTGCCGAGGATCGCCACCAGCAGGATCGACAGCAACACCGCCGGGAAAGCCATCCACACATCGACCAGGCGCGAGACGATATTGTCGATCCAGCGGCCGTACCAGCCCGCCGCAAGACCGAGGACCGTGCCCAATACCGCCGCCAGGGTCGCCGCGACGAAAGCGACGGTGAGAGCGATACGGGCACCGAAGATCAGGCGCGAGAGAACGTCGCGGCCGAGATCGTCGGTACCGAGGAAGAACTGCGGATCGGCATTCGGAAACCCGTGCGGGGGCAGAGTCGCGCTCAACAGGTCCTGGGCCAGCGGATCCATCGGCGCGATCAGCGGCGCGAAGATCGCCAGGATCACCAGCAACAGGATGAAGCCACCAGCGATCACGACTTTGCGGTCGCCCAGGAGGCGGCTCGTCACCGACACGCGCTCTGCGGTGGGGATGGCGGCAACGGTCGCGGTGGCGTCAGCCATGGCGCAGCCTCGGGTTGAGGGCGACGACGCTGAGATCGACCAGCACGTTGATCAGGATGAAGATCAGGCCGAACATCAGCACGAGCCCCTGGATCAGCGGAAAGTCGCGGTTGATGACGGCGTCGATCGCAAGGTTGCCGATGCCGGGATAGGCAAAGATACGCTCGACCACTACCGTGCCGCCGATCAGGAAGGTCGCCTGCACGCCGGTCAGTGCGAGCGTCGGCCCGACCGCATTGCGCAGCGCCTCGCGCAGGATCAGGCGCAATTCCGACATGCCCTTGATCTTGGCCAGCAGCACATAGTCCTGGACCATCGCCTCGTTCAGCGCGTTCTTCAGGACGCGCGCCAGGACGGCGGCCAGCGGCAGAGCAAGAGCCAGCGTCGGCATCGTCATATGGGCGATGATGTCGCCCGCGATCTTGAATTGTCCGGTGACGATGCTCTCAAGCAGAAGAAAGCGCGTCGCGAAATGGACATCGATACTGGGATCGATGCGGCCCGACAGCGGCAGCCAGGGCAACGCCACGCCGAAGATCAGGACGAAGATCAGCGCCCAGATGAAATCGGGCAGCGCGAGCAGAATGCCGTTGATCCCGTCGATGATCGCCACGCCCTTGCGCTGGCGCAACAGCGTGCCGACCACGGCGATCGTCATGCCGATCACGATGGCGACCACCAAAGCGGCCACCACCAGTTCGATCGTCGCCGGCAAGTTGTCGCCGAGAATGCCCAGCACCCCGGTGCGGCGCGTGATCGACATGCCGAAATCGCCTTGCACCGCGCTCGACATCCAGATCAGGAATTGCTGGGCAAGCGGGGCGTCGAGTCCGTAATGGGCCCGCAGCCGCGCCACATCGGCGGCGCTGGCGCCGGGGCCGATCATCATCGCGATCGGATCGCCGGGCACCACGCGGATCAGAACGAAAACGACAATGGCCACCCCGATCAGGGTGACCACCGCCATCAGCGTCCGGTTGAGAACTTTACCCAATGCCGTTTTACCTTACCCGTCCAGCGAACTCGGACGACCGGCATCGAAAAAAGAAGGAGCGAAATCGCTTCCGCTCCTTCTCCGTTACCGTGTCGATCAGGCCTTCTTGATCCAGGCTGGCTGAACCGCGCCCGAGATATTGGCCGGAACCGAGATCGACTTCTTGAACACGATCGGCTGCACGTATTGCAGCAGCGGGATCACCAGGCC
>CAZNZI010000926.1:0-2311 GCA_964577475.1 uncultured Rhodospirillaceae bacterium | reverse complement strand
GCGAGCGATGCGCCCGTGGTGCTGATCGTGCCCGAACGGCCGAAGTCGGCGGAAGACCAGAAGAACGCCGGCGACGCGGTCGCCATCAAGATCAAGCCGGGCGGCGGCGTGCAGATCCTGCAGGTGCCCACCGCGACCCAGGGTTCCGGACCGGTCTCGATCGAAGTCGTCAACTTCAACGACAAGGGCCATCTCTCGGTGGCCGGCCGCGCGGCGCCCAAGTCGACTGTGCAGGTCTATCTCGACAACGAACCAATCGGCTCGGCCACCGCCGACGCGAAGGGCGCCTGGACCATCACGGTCGACCGCCAGTTGGGCGAGGGCAGCCACACCGTGCGTGCCGACCAGACCGGCGCCGATGGCAAGGTCACGGCGCGTGCCGAGATCAGCTTCAACGTGGGTGGCGGCGCGGCGGCTTCCGGCCAGGTGACCGTCGCCACCGGCAACAGCCTGTGGCGCATCGCCCGCAAGGCCTACGGCTCCGGCTTCGACTACATCACCATCTACAAGGCCAACCAGGATCAGATCCGCAATCCCGATCTGATCTATCCCGGCCAGGTGTTCAAGCTGCCCACCAAGGGCTGAACGCCTCTTTCGCTCGCGTCTGCTTTAACCGTCCATCCATTGGTGAGGCGATCATGGAACATATTTCGCTTGGCAAGACCGGTCTCAAGGTGTCGCGCATCTGCCTCGGCATGATGACCTATGGCAGCAAGAATGCGCGCGCCTGGTTCCTCAACGAGGAGGAGAGCCAGCCGATCCTCAAGCACGCGATCGATATCGGCATCACCTTCTGGGATACGGCCAACGCCTATTCGATCGGCGTCAGCGAGGAGATCCTCGGCAACATGTTCCGGAAGTACGGGCTGAAGCGCGAGCAGCACACCGTGGCCACCAAGGTCTACCACGCGATGGGAAGCACGCCGAACGAACAAGGCCTCTCGCGCAAGCACATCATGGATCAGATCGACGCCAGCCTGAAACGGCTGCAGATGGACTATGTCGATCTCTACCAGATCCATCGCTTCGATCCGGCCACGCCCGTCGAGGAGACGATCGATGCGCTGGACGCGGTCGTGCGTGCCGGCAAGGCGCGCTATATCGGCGCCTCGTCGATGTTCGCCTGGCAGTTCGCCCAATATCTCTACAAGGCCGACCGGATGGGCAAGGCGCGCTTCGTCTCCATGCAGAACCACTACAATCTCGTCTACCGCGAAGAAGAGCGCGAGATGATTCCGTTCTGCCGCAACGAAGGGATCGGCATCATCCCCTGGAGCCCGATGGCCCGCGGCTTCCTGATGGGCAACCGCGGCAAGAAGGGCGAAGGCGAAACGATCCGCGCCAAGACCGACGATTACGGCCACGGTCTCTACTACCAGGATGACGACTATAAGGTCGTGGATGCGGTGACGGCGCTGGCCAAGAAGCGCGGCGTCGGCAATGCGCAGATCGCGCTCGCCTGGATTCTTCAGCAGCCGGGTGTCACAGCGCCGATCATCGGCGCCTCGAAGTTGTCGCATCTCGACGACGCGGTAAAAGCGCTGTCGGTGAAGCTCTCCGACGATGAGTTGAAGACGCTCGCCGAGCCCTATAAGCCGCATCCGATTCGCGGCCATTCCTGATATCGGGGCGGGCGCATATCCTGCGCCTGCCCACCAAAAATTGCGGGCAATGGGCGTTTCGCAACGCTCATTGCCCCTAGACACGCGCCAGAAGCCCCAATATAGTTATATTCAAGCCCAAGAAAAACTTGGGAAATCAGTCGGTTACATAAGAATTCCGACTATAAAAAATTTCGGGCTGGAAACGGTGGCATGGCGCTTCTTGAGCTGAAGAACATCGCCAAGCATTTTGGCGCGATCGAAGCTGTCGGCGGCGTGGATCTCGTCATCAATCCGGGCGAGATCGTCGGCCTCATGGGCGACAACGGCGCCGGGAAATCCACGCTCGTCAAATTGATCGCCGGCAATTTCCCGCCCTCGGGCGGCGAACTGTTGCTCGACGGCAAGCCGATGCATTTCAGCAAGCCCGTCGAAGCGCGCGAGCAGGGAATCGAGGTCGTGTATCAGGATCTCGCGCTTTGCAACAATCTGAGCGCTTCGGCCAATGTGTTCTTGGCGCGCGAGAAGCGGCATGGCTTCGGTCCGTTCAAGATTCTCTACGACAAAGTGATGAACAAGCGCGCCGGCGAGCTGTTCGGCGAGCTGAAATCCGAGACACGGCCGCGTGACCTCGTCCGGCAGATGTCGGGCGGCCAGCGCCAAGCCGTGGCCATTGCGCGCACGCGCCTTTCCAACGCCAAGATCGTGCT
>CAZNZI010000925.1:0-4388 GCA_964577475.1 uncultured Rhodospirillaceae bacterium | reverse complement strand
GTTCGATCGTAACCGGCGCGTTGAGCCCCGCGGTCTCGACCTCCTGCAGGGACAAGATCACCGGCCCGTCGTCATTGGCGGCGCGCGGCGGAAACATCTGTTCCAACCGCCGCCCCAGCAGGCGTTCGATCAATTGCCGTTCGGCCACCGACAGACCGCCTGCGGGTTCCATGGGATCGAGATGGTCGAGCCCAACCATCGTGAGGAATTGCCGTGCCCGTTTGGCCATGTCCCTTGGACGCCAGACGGCCGAGCCCCCCGCGCGACCCAGGAAAATGTTCTCGGCCACCGAAAGCGTTCCGACGATGCTCAGTTCCTGGGCCACATAGGCCACCCCGGCCGTCTGTGCCTGAGCCGTCGAGCGGATCGCCACGGGCCGGCCATCGACCTCGATCGTTCCGGTGTCGGGCCGGACAAGGCCGCTGAGGATTTTGACCAGCGTGCTTTTGCCGGCGCCGTTCTCCCCCAGCAACGCCATCACCTCGCCGCGGCGCACCTCGAGGTCGGCCGCCTCGAGGGCAACTGCCGAGCCGTAGCGCTTGGCGATATGACGCATATGGAGCATGGGTTTTGGTTTCCGAAGACGGATATTAGACCGTTTATCCGTCTTCAGCCGAATCAGAGATGCATGCGGGCGTGCGACCGGAGCCGCACGCCCCACGCCATATCACCTTAGAAGTTGCACAGTTCCTTGGCCGACTTGCCCCACATCCGGGCGCTATCGAAGGCCTGCTGCGTGTTGCCGACGGCCGGGTTGGGGATGAAGTTGAAGCGTGAGGCCTCGCCCTGATCGGAGGGTGCCTTGTCCGGATCGTTCGGCAGGAACACCTCGCCGTCCTTCACCTTGCCGTCACGCAGGTATTTCGCCAGCGTTTGCACCGCGAGCCAACCCTCGTAATAGCCCGACTGGATCGCCGTGCCGACCAGATCGCCATTGACCACGTGGGACGGATCGCCGTGGCAGGTGCCGCCGACGACATAGACGTCCTTGCCGGCCGTCAGACCGTTTTCCTTCAGCGCCTGAACCGAAGCACCGGCCATCGAATCGTTCTCGGTGTAGACCCAGGTCACGTCCTTCTTGTGCGGCGGGATGATCTGCGAAGCGATCTTATAGCCGTCGGCCTCCATGAAACCGTCAGATGGCGAGACCTGGATCGTGTGCAGCTTGCCCTTGATCGCCGCCTCGAAGCCCGTGACGCGATCGTCGCCCGCCGAATAGCCGGCCGGGAAACGGATGATCAGGCCCTTGTCGCACTTCACCGTCTTCGACTTGGCGCAGGCATCGAGCAGCATTTCCGCCGCCGTCTTGCCGCTCAGGATGTCGCTGGCGCCCGCATAGGCGGTCCAGAACTTATCCGAGCCCTTGATCGGGTACTGGTTGGTCAGGATGACGGGCGCGTTCTTCGACAGCGCCCGCAGCGAGCCGATGCCGGCGGCGTTCTGGAAGGGCCACCAGACATAGCCCGCAACTTTCTCGCTCGAGGCGAGTTGCTGCTGCACCTGGCTGTCCTGCTCGGATTGATTGAAATTGTTCTCGATGAACTTGATCTCGTAGCCGAGTTCGGCCGCCTTTGCTTTTCCGCCGGCTTCCCACTGCCCGATATAAGGGTTGGTGCTGGAGATGATGAATACGACGATCTTGCCCTTGCTCTCCGCCATGGCGGGCTGGCCCACGAACAGGGCCGCGCAGGCAAGGCTCGACGCACCGATCGCTAGCCGCAGAATAGTCTTCCCCATCTTCATTGACGTTCTCCCTCCGCATTGTTGGTAAATGGATCAGAAGCGGCCTCGACTCCCACCCTTCTCTTCAATGCGCGGGCCAGAGCTTAAACAGCTTCACTGATGTGCGGCACAGCGTGCCTCGTCTCTAAGGGCCTCTCCCTACCCTGTGGTTCCGCAGCGTTTTGAACGCTCGTTCGCTCGACTATGTACGAACTAGTACGTTCCTGTCAATAAGACCTGTTACACAAGGGTTTCTTGACTCTCCGTATGAAGCCGCATGATAAAAGGGACCGATTTCGCTTTCGGATCGCGGTCAGCCGCCTCACATGATCCACATCCGGCCGGCGAAAGAATCTTCACGTCATACAACAGCGTATCGGGACAGCCTTGGTTCAAACTTCTCAACGCAGCTCGGCGGCTCAATCCATCGAACGTCTCCATCAGGCGATGGTGCCGGCATTGATCGGCGATGCCGAACGCTCTCCTTTGCTCATCGCCTTGATCGGGTGCGGGATCCAGGCGTCGCTTTCGCCGAAACTGCACGAGCAGGAGGCGGCGCACCTCGGCATCCCCTACCTCTATCGGGTAGCGGATATCGGTCGCACCGAAGCCACGCCTTCGGTGCTGGCCGCGCTGCTCACCGATGCCCAGCGTCTCGGCTTCCGCGGGCTGAACATCACGCATCCCTTCAAGCAGATGGTGATACCGCTGCTCGACCGGCTGTCCGACGATGCCCAGGCCTTGGGTGCCGTCAATACAGTGGTGTTCGAGGATGGGATGCGGGTCGGGCACAACACCGATTGGTGGGGCTTCGCCGAAAGCCTGCGGCGCGGCTTGCCGGATGTGACCAAGGACCGGGCGGTCCTGTTGGGTGCCGGCGGCGCCGGCGCCGCGGTCGCGCATGCGATGATGATGCTGGACTGCCGCCATCTGGAGATTTTCGATGTCGATAGCAGCCGCGCGAAGCAGCTAGCCGGCCGTGTCGCCGACCGGTTCGGCGCGCCTCGTGTCTCGGAGGTCACCAATCTCGCGGTTTCGGTCAGCCATGCCCAGGGGTTGATCAACGCCACTCCCATGGGTATGGACAAGCACCCCGGCTCCGCGGTCTTGCCCGAACTCCTGCGTTCCGAATTGTGGGTGGCGGATATCGTCTACTTTCCGCTCGAGACCCAATTGCTGCGCGATGCCCGCCGCACAGGCTGCCGCTTGCTCCATGGCGGCGGCATGGCCGTATTTCAGGCGGCCGAAGCGTTCAGACTGTTTTCAGGCGTCGTGCCCGACCCGGAGCGCATGCTCCGCCACTTCGACGGGTTGTCGGGCGGCACTGCGGTGGACTACAGCGACTGACGCGGCCTGCCGGGATGGCTGACGATCAAGATGCCGGTGTCGATGGCCGCCCGAGACTCGCTCTCAATGGACAGCCGCGTACATGATGCCTTCCTCGGTCGCCGTGTGGCGATCCATCTCCTCGACGATCTTTCCCTGCCGGGCGATCAGGATGCGGTCGGACAAGGAGAGAATCTCCGGCAAGTACGACGACACCACCACGACCGCGGTACCGGAATTGGCAAGCTGGTTGATGAAGGCGTGAATCTCCGCGATGGCGCCGACATCGACGCCGCGGGTCGGCTCATCGAAGATCACCAGCCGTGGGCTTTGCACCAATGATTTGGCAATCACGACCTTCTGCTGATTGCCGCCCGAGAGTTCGATCACCTTCGCATTGGGATCGATCGCCCGGATATTGAGGCGTTTGCGCCACGCCTCCGAAGCCGTGCGGGCTTCGGCCATCGAAATGATCTGGAATCCGCCGCGCGGCTGGCCGGCCATCTGCCCCATATAGACGTTCTCGGCGATACTCATCGTCTCGAAGAAGCCTTCGGCCTTACGCTCCTCGGTGACATAGACGATCCCGTCGCGCACCGCCGGCGCCGGCACGCGGTAGCGCACCGCACGGTCGAGCAGCTTGATCATGCCCCCGTGAAAGAAGTCGCGTTTCAGAACGCCGGCGACGACCTTCATCGTCTCGGTCCGTCCCGAGCCCACCAAGCCGAAGATGCCGGTGACCTGGCTGTCATAGATGGAGAAAGAGGTGTTGCGCACCATTTTGCCCATCGAGAGGTTCTCGACGGAGAGAATCTTCTTGCCGCGCGGACGCAGCGGTCTCATGCGCGCCGCGTCGCCATAGATCTCGTCGCTGAGAGTGCGGCCGACCATGGCTTGGACGATCTTCTGGCGGTCGAAGGCCGAGGCCTTGTCCGAGGCCACCAGCTTGCCATCGCGCAGGATGGTAATGCGGTCAGCGACCAGCAGCGCCTCTTCGAGCGCATGCGAGATGAAGATGATCGACACGCCCTCGGCCTTGAGCTTGGCGATCAGCTTGAAGAAATAGCTCTTCTCTTCGGGTGTCAGGGTCGCAGTCGGTTCGTCGAAGATGATGACGCGCGCCTTGTGATGGACCGCGCGCGCGATCTCGACCATCTGCTTCTGTGCGGCACCGAGCATGCCGACCATCGCTGAGGGATCGACATGGAAGTTTAGCGACTGGAGGAATTGCTGGGCGGCGATATAGATGCCGCGCAGCCGGTTGAATGCCTTCTCGCCGCCCAGATAGATGTTCTGCGCGACGGTCATCGACGGCACCAGGTTGGTCTCCTGGAACACCA
>CAZNZI010000924.1:0-1625 GCA_964577475.1 uncultured Rhodospirillaceae bacterium | reverse complement strand
CGGTTTCGGTTCGGACGAGTCGCTCATCTCTGCCTCACGCGCCTTTGAACGCCCGGCGCGCGGCCATGGCCGCATACGCCGTCAGCACCAGCGAGAGTAGCAGATTGAGGCCCGCCAGCGAGATGCCGAAGATTTCGAAGGGCACGCTGTCGCAGGCGGCTTCGGGCTTGCCGGCTTTCAGCTTGGCGAGCAACCCACCCGCGTTGGTCGATAGCTTCTGGGCGCCGGCACAGGCCGACTCCCACCAATGCTGTTCGACGCCGATATGGAAGACCGCGAGCCCCAGATTGGTCGCAAAGATCAGCGCACAGAGACCCAGCAGCACCGCACGCTGCCGCCCATCGCGCCTCTCGCCCAACGCCGCGAGCGCCACGAGGATCGCGAAGGCATAGGGGATGCGCTGGAGCGTGCAGAGATGGCAGGGCGCGAGGCCGAAGCCGAACTGGGCGATCAGCACCGCGGCGAGGGCGCCGATGCTGGCGAGCAGAAGAAGCGCAGGCGGAAGGCGACCGGTCATAGCGCCAGTCTACGCCGCCAGCTTGAGGGCAACATAGCCGCCGATCAGCAAGGCGACGAAAGCCGTGGTGACCAACACCAGGCGTTTTTCAACGAAGTCGCGGATCGGAGCACCGAACTTCCAGAGGAGTGCCGCGACGATGAAGAAGCGCAGGGCGCGGGAGCCGATCGAGGCGAGGGTGAACACGACCGGGTCGAGATGGGCGACACCCGAGGCGATCGTGACCAGCTTATAGGGGATCGGTGTCGCGCCCTTCAGGAGCACGATCCAGCCGCCATATTGGTTGAAGGCCGCCGTGAAGGCCTCGAACTCGGCCTGGAGGTGGTAGAAGGCAATGACGTCCTTGCCGAATTGGTCATAGAGGAACCAGCCGATCGCATAGCCGAGCCAGCCGCCAATCACCGAGGCAGCCGTGGCCACCAGGGCATAGCGCCAGGCCTTGTCACGGGCGGCGACCACCATCGGGATCAAGAGGACATCGGGCGGGATCGGGAAAACCGAGGATTCGACAAAGGCCACCAGGGCCAGCCACCACACGGCATGGGGGCTGGCGGCCAGGCGCATGACCGAATTGTAGAGGCGATGGAGCAAAACGGGCCCTCCGCCCGGCGGGGATCGCGGCGGGCGGCTTATCTATCCCGGGCAGCGTGGCGGCTTCAAGGCACAAGGACGGGTGCGTGGCCGGCGCCCCATCGCCCAGGCCCCAAAAGGACTCAGAAACCTTGCCTTTCCAGGCGTTTTCCCCGGTTGCGCCCGTGTTTACCCTCCCCTATATAACCCCTGGGTGTACGGGGTGAATGGCCGACCGGGCCGTTCGTTTCGGACATCCATTGCCCGATAACCGGCGGGGGTTCCGGTGGCTGCCTTCGGGGGCCCAGAGAACCGGCCGCAACCAAAGAGGACCGTTATGAGCAAAGTCATCGGCATCGACCTTGGTACCACCAACTCCTGCGTTGCCATCATGGAAGGCAAGAGCGCCAAGGTAATTGAGAATTCGGAAGGCGCCCGCACGACGCCCTCCATGGTCGCCTTCGCCGATTCCGGCGAGCGCCTCGTCGGCCAGGCCGCCAAGCGCCAGGCCGTCACCAACCCGACCAACACGCTGTTC
>CAZNZI010000923.1:0-5352 GCA_964577475.1 uncultured Rhodospirillaceae bacterium | reverse complement strand
CGGGACGACGCGCGCCTCATCCTGAACGCCGATCCCGAACTCACCTCGCCCCGCGGCCAGGCGCTGCGCACCCTCCTCTACCTCTGGGGCCAGGATGCCCAGGTGGCGACCTTAAGGTCCGGGTGACAGGACTTGTGACAGGGGGCATACTCGACGCATATCGAGGGGAAGCATCGGGGGATGCATCGTGGATGATGTCAGTTTTCTCAACCTGTTCGGCAAGGACACCGAGACCCGCAAGCTCGCGCCGGGCGAGGTCATTTTCAAGACGGGCGATAAGCCCGACGCGCTCTACATCGTCAAATCGGGCACCGTGCAGATCTATGACGAGGGCGTCATTTTCGAGACGGTCGGCCCAGGCGGCATCATCGGCGAGATGGCGCTGGTCGACGGCTCGCCGCGCAGCGCGTCGGCCAAGGCCACCAGCGAAGCCGAGGTGATCCCGGTCAACGAGAAGCGCTTCCTGTGGATGGTCGAGCAGACACCTTTCTTCGCGCTGAAGGTCATGCGCGTGTTGACGCAGCGCCTGCGCATCACCGACAACCGCCTGCGGGCGATGATTAAGTGACGCGCTTCATTTAAGAAACAAAAATGGTCCGCGTCACCCCCGCGAAAGCGGGGGTCCAGGGGCCACACGGGAAACGGCCCTGGACTCCCGCCTTCGCGGGAGTGACGGACTGAGATGTTAGAGCGATAGTGACCAATGCCCGCCGCCAAGAAGCACCCGTCCCTCAAGTCCAAGATCACGCCGGCGCAGTTTAACGCGCTGATCAAGCGCGACCTGATCCTGGCCGACGAGTTCGGCATGCGCGCCGAGACGATCGGCTTCGGCTCGGCGATCCTGCGGATCAAATTCGCGGCCAACCAGATCCGCCCGGGCGGCACGATCGCAGGCCCGGTGATGATGGCGCTGGCCGACGTCACGCTCTATGCCGTGGTGCTGAGCATCCTCGGCAAGGCGGAACTGGCGGTGACGACAAGCCTCAACGTCAACTTCTTGAAGAAGCCGAAGCCCGCCGATCTTCTGTGCCATGGCCGCATTCTGAAGATGGGCAAACGCCTGGCCGTCGGCGAATGCTCGCTCTACTCGGATGGCGAATCCGATCTGGTCGCGCATGTGACCGGGACCTACTCGATCCCCCCACGATAGCCGACACGACGTTCGCTAGCCCTGGCGCGCTTCCCAAACGGCGGGCCCCCGCGCGCCAGGCCCCTACGCTAGCTCCGTTCCGTCAGGCGTCTTCCTTGACGCGCTCGACAACCATCGACGGCACCCAATTCTCGACCGGCCGCTCGACCGCTGCCTTGATGGCGGCAATCTCGGGCTGCACGGGTTTCGGATGGGCGGCGGTCACTTGCTTGGCCAAGTTCGACATCGCGGTCGACAGGGCACGGATCGACTGAAGCCCCTGGCTGCCGATGTGATGACGCGAGGCGATCCAGGCCGGGTCGCAGTAGCTGAGCTGGACCGCGCCCTTGGCATCTTCCCAGATCATCGCGCGCAGCGGCAGGTCGAGCGCGACGGTTTGGGCGATGCGGATCAGGGGCAGGCCGGCGGCCGGGTTGCCGAACATCACGACGGTGGTGGGGCGCAAGGGCCGGTCGTACTCTGTCGTCTCCGCCGCATGGTCGAAGCGGGCGAAGATGGCGATGCCTTTGCTTTCGAGGATGGAGGTGAGCCGCGCAACGGTTGTATCAACGTCATGCGCGCTGGTAAGCGTAATAAGACCGTTCTCGGTCATGGCACTCTGTTCTCCGGGATCGCAGCTAAAAACTAACGATCACTCTGAAGACGATAAGTTAACGCGAAGAAAGAAAGCTGTGACAAGTGAGCCGCGACGAGAATGATTCCGTCGATTAGACTCGAACCCATGAACGACAAAATAGAACCGCAGACTTCCGTTCCCGTCGCCGCCGTCGGCGCGGTGGTGTGGAAGGAAAATCGTGTGCTGTTGATTCGTCGAGGAAAAGCGCCGCGCAAGGGGTTCTGGAGCCTGCCCGGCGGGCGCCAGCAATGGGGCGAGACGGTCTACGAAGCGGTCGCACGCGAAATCCGCGAGGAAACCAATGTCGTGATCCGCATCATTGACGTTGCCGCCGTGGTCGACCTCATTCACCGCGACGACGCAGGCGCGATCGAGCATCACTTCACGGTGATCGATGTGGTGGCGGAATGGGTGAGCGGCGATGCCGTTGCCGGCGACGACGCCGCCGAAGTCGCCTGGGCCGCGCCCGATGAACTCGACGGCTACGGGCTCACGCCCAAGATGCACGACGTGATCGCGATCGCGGCGGAGAAAAGAGCAAAAACATAAGCGTCATTGCGAGCGAAGCGAAGCAATCCAGGTTTCAGGCACGGCTCTGGATCGCTTCGTCGCTATCGCTCCTCGCGATGACGACTTTCCGCTTAGCCTGCCATCGCCATGGCGACCAGTTCATCGGCGTCGATGATTTCCTGATCGGTGGGACCGCTCAGCCAGGCGCGGACGAGGCGCGCGATTTCGGCCACGGTGTCGACGTCCTGATGCGGCCGGGCCATCGACAGATGGGCGGCACGGGTCAGGTCGGGCATCAGCTTGGCGTGTTTGCGCCGGTTGCCGTTCGGCGCGATCACCAGGCCGCGCACCACGCCGCGCATCGACGACGCCAGGTCGTTGATATGCACAGCACCCATGCCCTCGCATTTCAGGATCAGTTCTTCGCTCTTCTCGACCAGGTAACGCAGATCGCGCTTCAGCAGCGCCTCGTCGCCGCCTTCGGCGAGGCTGGCGAGGATACGGTCGGAGAGCGCCGTGATCGCTTCGGGTTTGACGCGCGACTTGCGCTCGGCCACTTCGCGCCAAGTGCTTTCGATGCGGCGCTGGATCTCGACGCGCTCCAGCTTCTCGACCAGCTTGAAGCGCAGCGAATTGGGAACGTGGACCAGCTGGACATTCTCGCCCGCCCGCACCTGCTGGCGGCGGTTGGGGCCGATAAAGGATTCGGTGATGGCGAAGGGCCGGCGGTCGCGGCTCAACTGATCGAGCCGGTGGAGGACCCGGTCCTTGGGCATCGGCTTCCTGATCAGGTCGTTGATGCCGGCGCCGATCGCCGTCTGCACCAGGGGCCGCGCCGACTCGTTCATCGTCGCGACGATATGCATGAAGGGGTTTTGGCCGATCTCGTTGCGGCGGATGCTCTGCATCGTCTCGATGAATTTGAGGCCGGGCAGTTCGATGTCACAGAGCAGGACATCGACCGATCGCGCGTCCAGGGTCTCGCGCAGGGCATGCGCGTCACGGCACACGACCAAGTCGCGGAAGCCTCGAGCCTTCAATGCGGGGGCGATGATGTCGCTGAACTCGCCGCTTTGCTCGGCGAGAATGACCCCAACGCCGCGATAACTACCGTCGAACATTGCTAAACGCGCTGATTCACCCTATTGGGCCCCGGCGTGCATAAATGGCACATTTCCCGGTAAAAGCCCACTAATATAATAGCCATTTATAGGCATAGGGCGGCAAGTGGGAAATACGTAGAATCCGCAGGTTAGCCGGGATACCTGGTGGAAAGGCGCGGAAAGCCGCCTATTCGGCAGCCTTCTTGTCCTTGTCCAGATTGGGGAAATTCAGCTCGATCAGGACCGAGTTGGGGTCGAACAGGAAAATCTGGCGGCGCTGGCCGTCGGGGATATAGCGCTCGCGGAAGGTGGTGCCCGATTTGACCAGCCGGTCGCGCAGCTCGTCGATGTCCTGGCCCAGGAAGGCCACATGGTCGAGATTGCCCGACTCCTCGGCATCGCCGCCGCCGATCTCCTGCCCCGGCGGGACCACATGGATCACGGGACGGTTGCCGCAATAGAGCCAATAGCCGGGAAATCCCAGATCGGGCCGCCAACCGGGATTGAGACCGAGCACGTCGCCATAGAACTTGCGCGTGGCTTCCATGTCCTGGGTGCGCACGGTGACGTGGTTGAGCTCGATCAGCGGCATTGGGGTGATCCTTTTCCTGGCGCGGATGGCATGATCCACCCCCCATGATCCATACATGCGCGCCGCGCGCAACGCCCATGAAAAATCATACCCAATCATGCTTAGAATAAGGAGAAGATGACCAATATCGCGCGGATATGGCAGAAGATTTCAGTTTGTTGCTGTGTGACCGATCTGATTGAGTGGCCGCGGGGATGATGGCAAACTGCGGCGCAGTTTAAGAAAGTGAGCGAAGCACCCGATGTCCGATGAACGTAGCCGTCTCAGAAAGATCGCCAGCAACGCGGCCGAAGAAGACCGTCTCAAAGCCCTTGGTAAAGCCGCCGATGTCCGGCGCGATATCGAAGAGACTCTCGGCCATGACGTGGTCAATCAGGACAAGCTGACCCAGATCGCGGAATACGTCTGGGCGACCGTCCCGGCCGACCGCCGCGCCAATTTCAGCGCGGCCGAATGGCAGAAGGCGATCTTCGACCGCTGCGCCGGCGCTCTGAAACGGGCCGAGGAAAAGCTCGAAGAGAACCGCACCGACGACAAGCTGTTCGTCGCCAAGGTGAAGATCCTGCGCCAGACCTTCGCTCAGCAGGTCCATCGCGCCATGCAGGCGGTGGCCGACAAGTACCAGGCGAAATAGGCACCCGCCCCGCCGGTTGCGGCGGACAAGAATCCTTCTATCGTGGCGGACCATTTTGCGGTGGTTCCCCATGGCCGAAATCCCGATCCTTGAAACCGAGCGCCTGATCCTGCGGGATCTGCGCGAGAGCGATCTCGACCCTTTCGCCGCCATGATGGCCGACGAGGAGGTAGCGCGGCATATCGGCGGCGCCCTGACGCGCGCAGAGGCCTGGCGTTACATCGCCACCGTGCTTGGCCACTGGATCTTGCGCGGCTACGGGCTGTGGGCCGTCGAACGCAAGGCGGACCGTGCCTTCCTCGGCCGCGTCGGGCTGATCAATCCCGAGGGCTGGCCCGGCCTCGAAGTCGGCTGGGCCTTGGCGCGGCCATATTGGGGCCAGGGCTATGCGACCGAAGCGGGCCGGGCGTCGCTGCGATTCGCGTTCGAGACCCAGCCGGCCGACGCGCTCATTTCCGTGATCCATCCCGACAACCGGGCATCGCAAAAGGTGGCAGAGCGGCTGGGCGAGACCCGCGGCGAACGCATCACCGCCGCCTTCGTCGGGAAAACCCACGAGGTCGATATCTGGCGCATCGCGCGGCGCGATTGGGCCTCATCCAACCGGGCCAGGTGACCATGCCGATCGACTATGGAAAACCGCCCAAGTCAGGCTGGGCCAAGCTGGTCAGCGAGCTTCTGGTCGACGACCTCCCGGCCAGCCTCGCCTTCTGGACCACCGTCCTCGGCTTCACGGTCGCCTATCAG
>CAZNZI010000922.1:0-7563 GCA_964577475.1 uncultured Rhodospirillaceae bacterium | reverse complement strand
AGGGCGACGTCACCGCCACGCGCGCCGATCTCGGCCGTGCTTTCGACGCCCATGATTTCGACCACGCCACCACACTCGCGACCCGGCTGCGCTATCTCGACAAGCTGGTCGAAGAGGCGCGCCTGCGCCGCCGTAACTTGGCATAACCATCATGCTTCTACAGATCCACGAACCCGGTGAGACGCCGCTGCCGCATGACGACCGGCGCGGCGGCGCCGTCGGCATCGATCTCGGCACCACCAACTCCGTCGTCGCCGCGGCGAATGAAGGCAAGGCGCGCGTGCTGCGCAACGAGCGCGGCTCGGGCCTGATTCCTTCGGTCGTTTATTATGGCGACGACGGCAGCGTGACCGTGGGCGAGGCCGCGCGGCGCGAATTGCTCGACCATCCCGATGCCGTCGTCTCTTCGATCAAGCGGCTGATGGGGCGCGGGCGCGACGAAGTGAAGGCGCTGGCCGGCGCGCTGCCTTATGTGCTCGACACCTCGGGCGGCGGCATGGTGAAGCTGGTGATCGGCGGCCACAGCCGGTCGCCGGTCGAAATCTCGGCCGACATCCTGCGCGCCGTGAAGACCCGTGCCCAGGAACAGTTGGAGCAGGAGATCACCCGCGCGGTGGTCACCGTGCCCGCTTATTTCGACGACGCGGCCCGCACGGCGACGCGCGATGCGGCGCGGCTGGCCGGGCTCGAAGTGCTGCGCCTGGTGGCCGAACCGACCGCCGCTGCACTGGCCTATGGTCTCGATACCGGCGCCGAAGGCCTCTATGCCGTCTACGATCTCGGCGGCGGCACTTTCGATATCTCACTCCTCCATCTGGAGAAGGGCGTGTTCCAGGTGCGTGCCACCGGCGGTGATGCGGCCCTGGGTGGCGACGACATCGATCACGCAATCGCCGAGCATTTCATCGCGCAGCGCACCCATACGCTGGGTGCCACCGCGCCGACCGCCGCCGAGGTGAAGCAGGTGCTGGCCGCCGCGCGGCTGGCGAAGGAATGCCTGTCCACGCAGGAGAGCGGCGACTGGGCGATCGAGATGGGCGGCACCGTCAGCCGCCATACCCTGACCCGTCCCGAAATCGATCAACTGGCCGAGCCGCTGGTTGCGCGCACCATCGCGCTGACGAAGTCGGTCCTTGCCGATGCGGGCGTGACACCCGAAGAGGTGAAGGGCGTCGTACTGGTGGGCGGTTCGACGCGCATGCCGCTGGTCCGCCAGTCGGTCGCGAAACTCTTCGGCAGCGAGCCGCTGGCCGACATCAATCCCGACGAGGTCGTCGCCGTCGGTGCCGCGCTCCAGGCCGAGGCCCTGACCTCGGGTTCCGACACGCTGCTGCTCGATGTGAGCCCTCTGTCGCTCGGCCTCGAAACCATGGGCGGCATCGTCGAGACGCTGATCCCGCGCAACACGCCGATCCCGGTCGCGATGGCCCAGGAATTCACCACCTGGCAGGACGGCCAGACCGCCATGCTGATCCATGTGGTCCAGGGCGAACGCGAGATGGTCGATCTCTGCCGGTCGCTGGCGCGCTTCGCCCTCAAGGGCATTCCGCCGATGGTGGCCGGGGCCGCGCGCATCAAGGTGACGTTCCAGGTCGATGCAGACGGGCTTATGACCGTCAGCGCCCAGGAAACCACCACCGGCACCGAGCAGCGGATCGAGGTGAAGCCGTCTTACGGTCTGACCGAAGACGAGATGGCCGATATGCTTTACGACTCGATGGAGCACGGCGAGGCCGACATGCTGGCCCGGATGCTGGCTGAATCGAAGGTCGAGGCCGAACGGACCCGGTTGGCGGTGGCGGCCGCCCTGAAAGTGGACGGCGACCTCTTGTCAGCCGACGAACGGGCGGCTATCGATGCGGCCATGAAACGGGTCGAGGACGAGGTCAAGGGCACGGATCGCGAGTCCATTGGAGCCGCCGCCACGGCGCTGGAGGCGGCCACCCAGGTCTTCGCCGAACGGCGCATGGACCGTGGCATCAGGAGCGCCCTCTCGGGGGTCAGTGTCGACCGGCTCGAAGCCGGACTAGAGGATAAAAAATAAGATGTCGAAAATGACGTTCATCGAGCCCAACGGTACGCGCCACGAAGTGGACGCGCCCGACGGATTGTCGGTGCTCGAGATCGCCCACCGCAACAAGATCGAACTCGAAGGCGCCTGCGAGGGCTCGCTGGCCTGCTCGACCTGCCATGTCATTGTCGACGCGGCGTGGTACGGCAAGCTCAATGACGCGGAGGAAGACGAGGAAGACATGCTCGACCTCGCCTTTGGCCTCACCCGCACCTCGCGGCTCGGCTGCCAGATCATCATGTCGCCGGAACTCGACGGCCTCGTCGTCACGCTGCCGGCGGCCACGCGCAACATGATGGTGCGGTGAATGAAGATTAATGTCGTCATTGCGAGGAGCAACGCGACGAAGCAATCCATGTTCGTGCCGGAAAAGATGGATTGCTTCGCTTCGCTCGCAATGACGGCAATTTTGAATTGGGTAGCCGGCTAACGGGGGCACGCCATGCGCTGGACCGATACGATCGACATCGCCATCGCGCTTGAGGACGCCCATCCCGACGCGGACAACGTCAACCTCCGCTACACCGATCTTCACCGCTGGATCTGCGAACTGCCGGATTTCAAGGACGACCCCAAGGCGTCCAACGAGAAAATCCTCGAGGCCATCCAGATGGCCTGGATCGACGAACGGAGCTAGGCCATGACCTGGCTTTCCTATGCCGACGCAGCAGCGCTGGTTGTTTCGATCCTGATGTGGGTCGGCTTCGGCTACGTGGTCGACCATTCACCTTGGTCGGCCCGCACGCTAACGACGGCCGTCAACAAGCAGCGTTACGCCTGGATGCGCGTCGCGATGGACCGCGACTTCAAGATCGTCGATGCCACTCTGGTCGGCATGCTGATGCACAGCATCTCGTTCCTGGCCTCGGCGGCGTTGATCATCCTGGGCGTGGTGGCGGCGGCGCTGGGCGCGGTGGGCACCGATGCGGAACTGGTACAGCAGAAGATCCCGTTCCTGCGGCCTGAGACGGCCGAGCAGATCGAGGTGAAGCTGGTCCTGATCGGCACCATCTTCATCTACAGCTTCCTCAACTTCACCTGGAGCCTGCAGCAGTTCAACTACTGCTGCATCCTGATGGGCGCCGCGCCGCGCGAGACGGTGTCCGAGCAGGACAAGGCGCGCTTCGCCGAGCGCCTGGGCCGGCTTTTGTCGCGGGGCGGGCGCAGCTTCAACCGGGGCCTGCGCGGCTTCTATTTCGCCCTGGCGGGGCTCGGCTGGTTCGTCCATCCGCTGGCCCTGGTTGCGGCCACCCTCGCCGTGGTATTGATCCTGGGCCGGCGCGAGTTCCTGAGCGTGACCCGCCGCGAAATGATGGATCGGTAAGGATAAAGTCGTGACGACCCGGGGACGCATCGTTGTCGCCATGTCGGGCGGGGTGGATTCCTCCGCCACCGCCGCGCTGCTCAAGGAGCAGGGCTGGGACGTGGTCGGCGTGACCTTGCGCCTCTACGATTCGGGCGAAGCGGCGGGCAAGCCGGGCTCGTGCTGCGCGGGCAAGGACATCCGTGACGCGCGCCGGGTGGCCGATACGCTGGGCATCGCGCATTACGTGATCGACGAAGAAGCGGTGTTCAAGCGCGACGTGATCGCACCCTTCGCCGAAGCCTATATCAAGGGCGAGACGCCGATCCCCTGTGTGGCCTGCAACAGCACGGTCAAGTTCCGCGACCTGTTGAACCTGGCCAGGGAACTCGGCGGCGACGCGCTGGCCACTGGCCACTATGCGCGGCGCGAAGACGGGCCCGACGGGCCGCGTCTGCTGCGCGGCGCCGATCTCGTGCGCGACCAAAGCTATTTCCTGTTCGCCACCACCAAGGAACAGCTCGGTTTCGTCCAGTTCCCGCTCGGCGGGATGGTCAACAAGGATGAGACGCGCGCCATTGCCGCGCGGTACGGGCTGGCGGTCGCGAGCAAGCCCGACAGCCAGGACATCTGCTTCGTGCCGGGCGGCGACTATGCGCGCATCGTCGAGAAGCTGCGGCCTGACGCCGCCGATCCCGGCGAGATCGTCGATCAGGCGGGCACGGTGCTGGGCCGTCACCAGGGCATCATCCACTATACGATCGGCCAGCGCCGTGGTCTCAATCTCGGCGGCGGCGATCCGCTCTATGTGCTGCGCCTCGATGCGGCGGCCAAGCGCGTGGTGGTCGGCCCGAAGGCGGCGCTTGGGAGTCTGCGGGTTTCCGTGCGCGATGTGAATTGGCTGGGCGGCGAGCATGCCGAGGGCGACAGTTTCCGCGCCGCCGTGAAAGTGCGCTCGACCCGCCCGCCGGCCGCGGCCACCATCACCTTCACCGCCGGCAACGGCGCGCTGGTCGAACTCGATGCGGCGGAAGAGGCGGTGGCGCCCGGCCAGGCCTGTGTCTTCTACGATGGCGACCGCGTCCTCGGCGGCGGCTTTATCACCCGCGCCCGGCACGAACAGGCGGCCGCCTGACCACGCCTTTCCCGATCCGCCGCCTCGACACCGCCGAAGCCCACGCAAGGGTGGGCGAATTGGCCGATCTTCTCGTCGATGCGGTGGACACCGGCGCCTCCGTCAATTTCATGGCCGGGTTCACGCGCCGCGAAGCCTGCACCTTTTGGCTCAACCAGATCCCCGAATTGCGCACGGGCGCGCGGCAGCTGTTCGTGGCCGACGACGGTACGCGCATCCTGGCGACCGTCGTTCTGACCTTCGCGCCGCAGCCCAATGCGCCCCATCGCGGCGAGATCACCAAGATGATCGTGCATTCGTCGATGCGGCGCCAAGGGATCGGCCAGCGTATTCTGTCGGCCGCCGAAGACGCCGCGCGCGCCGCAGGTCGCACGCTGCTGCTGCTCGACACCGAATCGGACACGGCGGGTGAAGCGCTCTACCGCCGCTGCGGCTGGATCGAATACGGCCGCGTGCCCGGGCACGCCCACAAGACCGACGGCCGCCTGGCCGAGACGACGTTCTTCTATAAAGAATTGACGTAAGGCGGACCGCGGTTCCTTTGAATGCCGGGGCATGCGATGGGCCCCGCAGTGTCCGATTTCTGCCGCAAAGACGATGCCTAATGGAAGCCGCCGCGAAGCGCAGCGGCGGCAGGGTTCCAGTGAGGCAGCGCCATGACCGAGATTTCCAAACCGTCTCCGCTCGACCGGCTGAGCGTCCATCCCGAGCATGCACCGATCAGTGTCGTCGGCCGCTCGTCTTCCGGCACGACGCCCGCGCCAGCCTGCACATTGGTGATCTTCGGTGCCGGCGGCGATTTGACGAAACGCCTGCTGATGCCGGCGCTCTACAATCTCTCGGGCAGTCACCTGCTCGACGACCGCATGCAGGTGATCGGCATCGACCGCAATGCGGGGGCGGACGAAGACTGGCGCAAGGCGCTGACGGAAACCCTCCAGTCCTTCACGAAGGACGCGACCGGCGAGTTCCATGTGAAGCGGATCGATCCGGAAGCCTGGGGCTGGGTCCGCCAGCGGCTGGCCTATCTGAAGGGCGATTTCGAAACGGACGCGCTGTTCGAAACCTTGGCCCATCGTCTCACGGGCAATGTGGTTTTCTATCTGGCCGTTCCCGCGCGGTTCTTCGGTCCGATCGTCGATCGCCTGGGGCAGGCCGGCCTGCTCAAGGAGACGCCCGGCGCCTTCCGCCACGTGGTGATCGAAAAACCCTTCGGCCGCGATCTCACAACCGCGCGCGCGCTCAACCAGCGCATCCTGAAACAGGCGGGCGAGAAGCAGTTCTACCGCATCGATCATTTCCTCGGCAAAGAGACGGTGCAGAGCCTGATGGCGGTGCGCTTCGCCAACACGATCTATGAACCGATCTGGCGCCACGACTATATCGATCATGTGCAGATCACCGCGGCCGAGACGATCGGTATCGAGGCGCGCGGCGCGTTCTATGAAGCGACCGGCGCGTTGCGCGACATGGTGCCCAACCACCTGTTCCAGCTTCTCTGCATGACCGCGATGGAAGCGCCGCGTTCCTTCGACGCCGAAGCGGTCCGCAGCGAAAAGGCCAAGCTGGTGGAGGCCGTGCGGCCGGTCGGTCCAGCCGATGCCGTGCGCGGCCAGTATGGGGCGGGTTCCATGGCGGGTACGCCGGCACGCGGATACTGCGAGGAGGCCCATGTCGCCAAGGACAGCCGCACCGAAACCTTTGTGGCCCTGAAACTGATGATCGACAACGCGCGATGGACCGGCGTGCCGTTTTACCTGCGGACCGGCAAGCGCCTGGCGGCGCGGCGGACGGAGATCGCGATCCAGTTCAAGCCGGCGGCCACGCCCTTGTTCCGCAACGTCTCCGCGCCGGCACTTGCGCCCAATGTCATCCGGCTCGAGATCGATCCGGCCCACGGCATCGAGACGGCGTTCAACGCCAAGGTGCCCGGACCGCAGATGCGTCTCGGCCGGGTCGCGACCACGTTCCGCTATGGCGACTATTTCAGCGAACGGCCCAATGTCGGCTACGAGACGCTGCTCTACGACTGCATGATCGGCGACGCGACCTTGTTCCAGCGCGCCGACAATATCGAGGCCGGCTGGTCGGCGATCGAGGGCGTACTGGACTCCTGGTCGACTGGGGCGCCCGCGCCCTATGCGGCGGGAACCGCTGGTCCCGCAGCCGCCGACGAGCTGATGCGGCGCGACGGGCGGTCGTGGCTGCCACTGGACGCCGCGTGAACCTCCTGTCCCCCAAACCGAAGTCCGAGTCCGACGCGCCCCTGGCCATCGAAGACTACGGCATGCTGGGCGATTGCCAGTCCGTCGCCCTGGTCGGGCGCAACGGCTCGATCGACTGGTTGTGCTGGCCGCGCTTCGACAGCGCCGCGTGTTTCGCCGCTCTGCTGGGCGACGCGCAGAACGGGCGCTGGTCGATCATGCCGGCCGATGACGGGCCATCGCACAGCACGCGATCCTATTGCGGCGATACCATGATCCTGGAGACCGTGTTCACCACGGCATCCGGTTCCTTCGCGGTGACCGATTTCATGCCCGTGGGCCGGGCCAGCTCGTCGGTCATTCGCATCGTCGAAGGCCGGGAGGGCCGGGTCCCGGTGCGGATGGCGCTGGCCCTGCGCTTCGACTACGGCTCTTCGGTTCCGTGGGTGACGCGCCTTGCGGACAACAGCGGCATCAGCGCCATCGCGGGACCGAACCTGGCCGTGCTGCGCTCGCCGGTCGCGCTCCGCGGCGAGGATCTTGAGACCACCGCCGAATTCACGATCGGACCGGGTGACCGGCTTCCCTTCGTGATGACCTACGGGCCGTCCCACCTGCCGCCGCCCCAGGCGGTCGACGCCGAGGCGGCGCTGCGCGAAACGGATGCCTTCTGGCGCGACTGGGCCGGGCGCTGCACCTATAAGGGCCACCGGCGCGCGGCCGTGATCCGTTCGCTGCTGACCCTCAAGGCCCTGACCTATACCGAGACCGGCGGAATCGTCGCCGCCGCCACGACGTCTTTGCCCGAACAACTCGGCGGCCAGCGCAATTGGGACTACCGGTTCTGCTG
>CAZNZI010000921.1:0-5272 GCA_964577475.1 uncultured Rhodospirillaceae bacterium | reverse complement strand
AACGCTCTTCTGCATCGTTCTCTCCCTGAATTGTCCGGTGACTATTCGGTCTACCTGGCATCCGTGAATGCCGATTATCGGACGATCAGCTTGGCCTTCGGGAGAGGCTTTGGCAATGGCCGCGCGGCGCGGGGTTTGGATACAACCCGCACGTGTTCAACCCGCGTAAGTGTGCGCGGTACCTTGCCAATCTTCGACGGTCCCACCTTCGCGATACACCGGCCCGATGGGCGCTTTCCCGTGGCCGCCGGGGATGTCGAGCACGTATTCCGGTTGGCAAAGGCCCGAGACGCGGCCACGGAGTTGTTTCATCATCGTCTGGCCGGCCTCGATGCTGGTGCGGAAATGGCCGGTGCCGGGCGCGAGATCGAGGTGGTGCAGGTAATAGGGTTTGATGCGCGTCTCGACCATCGCGCGCAGCAGCGTCTCCATCGTCGCCGCGTCGTCGTTGACGCCCTTCAGCAGTACCGTCTGGCCCACCAGCGGCACACCCGATTTGGCGAGCTGCGCGCAGGCGGCGCGCGCAGCATCGGAAAGTTCGCGCGCGTGGTTGACATGGACGGCGAGCCAGACCGGCTTTGCGCCGTCGAGTGCCGCGATCAGTTCGGACGTGATGCGCGCCGGATCGGCGACCGGCACGCGGCTATGAATGCGGATGGTGCGCACGTGCGGGATCGCGTTGAGTGCGGCGATGATCTCGCCGATGCGTGACGCAGTCAGCATCAACGGATCGCCACCGGTCAGGATCACCTCCCAGATCGCGTCATGGGTGCGAATGTAATCGAGAGCGGTGTTGAGTTCGGTCGCGTTGAGCGCTTTCTCCTGGCCGACCCGTTCGCGGCGGAAGCAGTAGCGGCAATAGACCGGGCAGGTCAGCAGCGGCGTCAGTAGCACGCGGTCCGGATAGCGGTGGACGATCCCCTTTACCGGCGAATAGCTGAGATCACCGATCGGGTCGTGCAATTCGTTGGGCGCCGTCTCGAGTTCTGCCGCATCGGGAATGAACTGCCGCGCGATTGGATCAGCGGGATCGGCCGTGTCGATCAAGTCGAGCAGGGCGGGTGTCACCGACACGGCATAGCGCGCGGCCACCTGGTCGATCTCGGCGATGCGCTCGGGCGCAACGGTGCCGGCGGCGGCGAGTTCGGCGCCGATGTGGAGCGTACGACGAGCGGGCGGGATGGCGTTCACGGCAGGCCTCTGGTCTGATGGGGCGGCGCGTAGCAGAATGCGCGCTGCCGGTATTCGCCGGTCTACACGGAAACGCGCTCTGAATCCATGTCCAGTCCTTCCGCCTTCTGGCAGCCTGAAAACCACACAAGCCGCCGTCCCACCCTGCTGATGCGGGGCAAGATCCTGGCCGCGCTGCGGGCCTTCTTCAGCGCGCGCGAGTTCATCGAGGTCGAGACGCCCGCGCTCCAGGTCTCGCCGGGGATGGAGCCGCATATCGGGTCGCTGGGCGTCGATCTGGCCGAGCCCTTCGGCACGGCACGGCAGAGGCTCTATCTCCATACCAGCCCCGAATTCGCGATGAAGAAACTTCTGGCGGCGGGCGAGAAGCGCATCTTCCAGATCGCCCATTGCTGGCGCGACGGCGAGCGCTCGCCGCTCCACCATCCCGAATTCACCATGTTGGAATGGTACCGCGCAGAGGAGGGCTATGAGGCGCTGATGGCCGATTGCGGTGCGCTGCTCTCGGCTTCGGCCTGGGCGATCGATGCGCATGCCTTCCGCCATGCCGGGCGCGAGTGCAACCCTTTCACCGCGCCGACGCGGCTCTCGGTCGCGCAGGCGTTTGGCCTCTACTGCGAGTTCGATCTGCTGGCGACCTTAGGCTCGCGCGATGCGCTGGCCGACGAACTGCGTAAACGCGGCCTGCATGTCGGTGCATCTGATTCCTGGGAGGACCTGTTCCATCGCGCGATGCTGGAGAAGGTCGAGCCTCAGCTCGGCATTGGTGCCGCGACGATCCTGTACGACTATCCGCTGCCGCTGGCCGTCAATGCGAGGCCCAGCGCGAAGGACCCGCGCGTGGCCGAACGGTTCGAGATGTATATCTGTGGCGTGGAACTGGCGAACGGTTGCACCGAATTGGCCGATGCCGACGAGCAGCGTCGCCGCTTCGAAGCCGATGCGGCGCTCAAGGAAAAGCTCTACGGCACGCGCGTGCCGGTCGACGAGGATTTCCTCGCGGCGCTGGCGATCATGCCGCCGGCCTCGGGCATCGCGCTGGGCTTCGACCGCCTGGTAATGCTGGCGGCGGGGGCGGAGCGGATCGACGACGTGCTCTGGGCGCCGGTGGCGGATTCCGGGTGACTCTCTCCGTCCTTTAGAGGTGGTGCAGGGCCCGCAAACCCTCCACGGGAGCGTTGGCGGGCGCCCGAGGCAGGTGGTGAGCGAAAGCGAGCCGGGTGAGGCAGGTCGTGTCGCGAAGACACCTCATCCTCCCAATCGCATTGCGATTGGGCCCCCTCTCCCCGCGAGCGCGGAGAGGGGCAAAGACTTCACTCGCCCATCAGGGCATTGAACTTCTGCACCGCGACCGCTGGGCCGCTCGGGTGGTTCCACACGCCCGCGCTGACAGCGAGGAAGTCGGCGCCGGCTTCGATCAGCGGCTTGCAGTTGTCGACCGTGATGCCGCCGATGGCGACGCAGGGGACGATCATCATCTCGCTCCACCAGCGCAAGATCTCGGGATCGGCTTGGGCCTTCGGGTCCTTGGTCGTGGTGGGGAAGAAGGCGCCGAAGGCGACATAGTCGGCGCCTTGCTCTGCCGCTTCCATCGCGAGATGGCGCGAGTTGTGGCTGGTGACGCCGACGATACGGTCGGGCCCCATGATGCGACGGCCTTCGCCATAGGGTTCATCGTCCTGGCCGAGATGAACGCCGTCGCAGCCCGCCTTGATCGCCAGGTCGGGCCGGTCGTTCATGATCAGCGCCACGCCGTGGTCCTGAACGACCGGCTTCAGGATTTCGGCAGCCTTCAGGATGGTCCGGTCGTCGACGTCCTTCAGGCGCAACTGCACCGCAGCCACATCACCCGCATCGAGCGCAGAGGCGAGCAGGCCCAAGAACGCCTTCGGGTCATCGAGGCGCGGCGGCGTGATTAGATAGAGACGGCACTCGGGAATGATCGTGACTCCTCAGTCATGCAGGTGAAGCGACGGCATGCGGTCGCGCGGCAGGATAGCACCCCGCACGCCGACCACGGCACCGGCCAGGCGATGCCCGGCCAGCGCGGCCTCGCGCGGTTCGCGCCAGGCCAGCCGTGCGGCGATATAGGCGGCGGCAAAACTGTCCCCGGCGGCAGTGGTATCGACCACATGGGCAACCGGGGGCGCTTCGATCGCGATATCGGCCGACTCGGCGGAAATGACGATGCGGCTGCCGGGTTGGCTGGTCTTGATGATCGACTCGTGCACGCCGGCAGCCTTGTGCCGTCCGATCAGTCCAGTCACGTCCCCGCCGAAAATCGGCATTTCGTCCTCGGCGCTGGTGAAAACCACATCGGCATGGGCGAGCGCTTCGAGATAAGAGGCGCGTGCCGCTTCGGCGTTGGGCCAGAGCCGTGCGCGATAGTTGGCGTCGAAGATCACCATGTGCCCCGCGTCGCGATGGGCCCGCAGCGCCGCAAACACCCTTGACCGTGCCTGGGGCGCGAGAATGGCAAGCGAAATGCCGGACCAATAGATCACGGGAAACTCGGCCAGCCTGGCGAGATGCGCCTCGTCTTCCGGCAGAGAGAAGAGGGTGCGCGCGGCCGAGTCGTTACGCCAATAGTGGAACTTGCGTTCGCCGGACCTGTCCGTGGTGACGATGTAGAGGCCGGGCAACTTGTCGGCGCGGCGAATGACGAGACCGGCATCGATCTGCTCGTCGCGCCAGAAGGCCAGCATGCCGTCGCTGAACGGGTCGGTGCCCAACGCCGTAACGTAGCTCGGCCGCAAGCCGCAGCGCGCCAGGTAGACCGACGTGTTGAGCGTATCGCCGGCATAACCGAAAGACGTCGTGCCCTCGGGGCTGCGCACGATCTCGATCATGCATTCGCCGATCAGGGCGATCTTCGCGGACCGATTGTCCGTGCCGGCTTGTGCGCGCCAGAATCCGGTCACGTGCTTTTGCCTTTGGCCTTGGCCCGCAGGGCCTTAAGTGTCGCGCCTGTGTTTGCCGGCAATTTGCGAGTTCCTTGGGCGAAGGCTATGGCGGAAAGCCGCCCTGCATGGCGTTTGACGAAGGTCACCACCTCGCGCGGGTAAACTTCGCCCGCGTCGCGCAGGGTCCAGCCGATGGCCTTTTGCACGAAACGGTCCTTGTCGGCGATCAGGTTTTCGATCAGCGGAAAGATTTGGTCCGGCGGCAATGCCGCGCGCCGTGCCTCGCGGGTGCAGAGCAGCGCGACGATCGACTGGCGCCGAAGCCAGGGATCGCGTGCGCCGTTCCAGCGGCGCAGCACCGGATAGACCGTGTCGGGCATGATCGCCAGGGTCCGGCCGAACGTGGCCGACAGACCGTCCGACATGTCCCAGCAATCCACCAACGCGGTCCAGCGCCGCACGACAGGCCAGGCCGCCTTCAGCATCTCGGGTTTGCGCAAGCTCTCCGTCCACAGCAGGGCCTGAAGCTTGGTCTCGTGGTAACGGCCTTCGCGCCACACAGCGTTCCAGCAAGCCAGGCGCGTCGCCAACGGCTGATCGGAGAATTCATAGCCCTTACGCAGCGCGGCGCGTTGGGCGGGCACGGGAATGCCGTGAACGGGCATCGCCGTGCCGAGATAGCTTTGCAGATAGGCCGCACGCGACGCCGGGATGCCGTGCGCCAATCCGGCCATCCGGTCTTCGACCTCGCACACGGCACTTCGCAGGTTGGATGTCGAAGCGGAAGCCGTCACGGATCACCTCGCTGTCCGACGATGAATCGTCGTGCCGCATCGTAAGGATCACGGACGCCGTCGAGATCAAGCATATCCGCACGGGGCCCCGACTCGACGTGACCACCCATCTGCGCGGCGATGTCCGTCACATCCGCGACCACTTTGGCGTCGCCCGCGACCCGCAACCATTTCGCGCCGCGCCGCAGGGCCTCCAGTGCCACGCCAGCTGCGTCGCCGCAGTCGAGGATCGCCTCGCACTGGGCACCCGAAACGGCGCCGCGCGCGGCGGTGATCAGTTTGAGGAAATAGGGCGCGCCCCAGCTCTGGGCCGCGTTGGGCGGCGATTCGAGGATGACTGGCACCTTGCAATCGGCGGCCGCGCGAAGGGCGGCTTCGGCCTGG
>CAZNZI010000920.1:0-2788 GCA_964577475.1 uncultured Rhodospirillaceae bacterium | reverse complement strand
TGGATATTCGTTATACCCAGACCATTGATGAGCACTGGCGTGAGACGCGCCAGTGCGGTGTCGGTCATCGTCGTGACGTCGAGGATCTGGGCGTTGAGCGCGCTGGTCAGCGTGGTGGTCAACCCGCTCGTCTGAGTCGTGGTTAGGGCCTCGACCTGCTCGGTGGTCAGATTGGCGACGTTGGTCGTGGTCAGTCCGGTGAGCTGGGTCACCGTCAACGCCGTCATCTGCGTAACCGAGAACTCTCCGAGCCCTGTGGCTGTTAGCCCATTCACCTGGCTGGTCGTCAGAAGCGGGACTTGGGTCGTGGTGAACCCGTCGACCTCCGTTGCCGTCAGCCAACCGAACTGATTGGCCGTCAGGCCGCCGACCAGGGTGGTCGAGAGCGCGCCGATGCCCGTCGAGGTGAAAGCCTGAATCTGGTAGGTGAGGAACTGGCCGAGGAGCGTGGTCGTCAGAGCCGAGAGGGCTGTACCGGACGGATAGGCCGCGATAGCCGTCGTGGTGTAGGTGTTGGCTTTGGTTACCGCTACCATAGGGCCGTCTTCTTCATGTTCGAGAATCCCCGCGCGCTACGATACGCCAGTCCAAGGCCCCCAAATCGCGCCCAATCATGGCAGGCGCATACTACCACTGGCCTTAGCAAAGAATCATTAAAGTCGAGCGGCTTCCGCCATTCGTAAATATACGAATGATCGCTTTGGACTATGGCGCGCTGTGTCGGCCATCACACCCCGGGACGAACCCGTAGGCTGGCGTCCCCAAGGGGATTCGAACCCCTGTTACCGCCGTGAAAGGGCGGTGTCCTAGGCCTCTAGACGATGGGGACGTCCTCGGCGGAGCGCTTTGTAGCCCGCAGGCGCCTGCGAGGCAACCGTGTTGTTCGCAGCCGCCATGCGAACTGAAACGAGGCTCGATTTCAAATAGTTAGGGGCCGAATGGCGGGCTGACCAAAGCCGCCGGACAGGTCCTACTGCAACGGCCCCAGATACTTGTCGACCATACCCGAAATCTGGCCGGCGATTTCCTGGGCGGCGGCCGAGGCGGTGAACGAACTCATCACCGCGTCGGAGAGCTTCACCAGCAGGTTGACCTCCATCTGGCTCGGCCGGTCCTGCGCCCCGGCCGCGCGGCGCGCCAGCTTGGAGATACGGGCGGCCAACTCGGCCACATGCGGCACCGAACTGCCCGCATGTTCGCGCACCACCTCCTCGGCCTTCTCCACCAACAGGTCGAGCGTCCGGCGCAGATCGCCCACCCGGCCGTGATCGGCCAGCTGGTGCTGGAGCCGCTGGGTCAGACGCACCACCGATTTCAGCCGCGTCTCGGTCTTCTTGTTTTCAACATCGCTCAGCGCGGCGCTGAGGATATCGCGCAACTGGGAAATACGCGCATTGTCGACAACGCGACTGCGCAAGGTATTCGGCACCTGGATCAGATCGTCGTCGCTGCCGTCTTCGCGGCGCTTGGTGCGGCGGCTGGGGCCGACATAGCCATCCGTCACGACGAAAGGCTTGCGCCCCTCGGCGAAGGCGCCCACGCGCCGCATCACCAGATCGGCCGTCATCGGCTTCACCAGGAAATCGTCGATGCCGGACTTGATCACCTTGCCCACATCGGCCTGGGCCGAGGGGCGCGCCGTGGCGATCAGCACGGTGAACGGATTGCTGCCGTTCTTGTTGCGGCGGATCTCCTGGGCGGTCTCGCAGAAATCCATCCCGGGCAGGTCGACGTCGCACATCACCACATCGACCATCGGCACCATCGCCTGTTTCAACTGCTCGGCGTCGCGGCAGATGGCGAGATCCTTCAACCCGCGCGCCCCCAGGGCATCGGAAATGTTGCGGCTCAGCAGCGGGTCAGGCTCGCCCAACACCATCTGGGCGCCTTTATAGGTAAACACCGGCATCCTTTTACGGTCCCCCGTCGGCTCACTCAGGGCGGCTCAGCAACACACTTCCCCACAAGAGCACCGGGATCGCGTTACCGCGTCCCTCTTTTCGCACCGCGCACTGACTGGGAACCCATGACACACGCGGTGATATGCCGTTCAGCGCCGTTTATATCATGGGAATTCCCACGGCGATATGACCGCAAATAATTAGGTGCTAAAAAGACAGTGTGTAATGGTTTGAACAGGATGCGCCGTTTAGGCGCTCGGTTTCGCCGAGTCTTCGATCAACAACTGCACCGTGTTGTTGCCTTGCCAGGAATCGGGCCGCAGGGTGCCGGCGAAATGGAACGGCATGCCCTCGCCCGCCAGCAGCGCGTGCCCCATTTCCGAATCGGCCGCGCGGAAGGCAATCGCCTTGAGGCGCGCGCCCGTCCTGCCCACCAGGCGCAAACTGACATGGCCCGAACCCACGATCCGCACATTGGCGATGCGCGCCGCGGGGATGGCGAAGCGCGGTTCAGGATTGCCCGAACCGAACGGACCCAGCTGGCGCAGCGTCTCCGCGAGTTCGAGCGATGCGCCCGCCGCGTCGACCGCGCCGTCCAGCGCCAGGGTCGGTGCGATCGGGCTGGTCAGAGCGGCTGCGAGCCGCTCGCCGAGAAAAGCACGCAGATCCTCGAGCCGTTCGCGCGGCACCGTGAAGCCCGCCGCCATCGCATGGCCGCCGCCCTTGACGAGAATGCCGGCCTGGCGCGCGGCGATCACTGCTGCACCGAGATCGAGACCGGCGATCGAACGGCCCGAGCCCTTTCCCTCGCCGCCTTCCAGCGCGATGACGCAAGCCGGCCGATGGTAACGCTCCTTCAGCCGGCCCGCGATGATGCCGACCACGCC
>CAZNZI010000919.1:0-4776 GCA_964577475.1 uncultured Rhodospirillaceae bacterium | reverse complement strand
CGTTCGAACCGATCGAAAAGCCGTCGAAGAGTTCGGCGAAGGCGTCGATTTGGATGACATTGTTGGGGATCTCGCACATCACATAGATTTTGAGACCGTCCTGGCCACGGGCGAGACCATGCTTCGCCATGACATCGAGGACCCGCTTGGCCTCGTCGATGCGCCGGCAGAACGGCACCATAATGTGCATGTTCGAAAGTCCCATCTCGTCGCGGACGCGCTTCAATGCGCGGCATTCCAAGGCAAAGCCTTCCGCGTACGCCGCGTGCGCATAGCGCGAGGCGCCCCGGAATCCGATCATCGGGTTGTCCTCCTTGGGCTCAAAGGATGTTCCGCCTAAGAGACCCGCATACTCATTGGTCTTGAAGTCGGAAAGGCGGACGATGACGGGCTTCGGGTAGAAGGCGGCAGCGATCGTTCCGATGCCCTCTGAGAGACGTTCGATGAAGAAGTCCTCGGGCTTGGGATAGAGGTGGGTGAGTTGCTCGATCTGCTTTCTCACCCTGGGCGGCCGGACACGCTCGGGGTGGACGAGCGCCATCGGATGGATGCCGATGTGCTCCTGGATAACGAATTCCATCCGAGCGAGACCGACACCCTCATGCGGCATCATCGCCGTACGGAAGGCGAGCTCCGGATCGCCGAGATTGACCATCACGTGCGTGCGCGGCATTTCGAACTCGCCGAGCTCGATCTGGTCGAGCTGGAACGGCAATTTGCCCAGATACACCTTGCCAATCTCGCCTTCGGCACAGCTTACTGTGACATCGAAGCCATGCTGAAGTTTCTCCGTGGCGTTGCCGCAGCCGACGATCGCCGGGATGCCCAGTTCGCGCGCCACGATGGCAGCATGGCAGGTCCGTCCACCGCGATTGGTGATGATCGCCGAGGCGATCTTCATGACCGGTTCCCAGTCAGGCGTCGTCGTATCGGCCACCAAGACTTCGCCGGGGCGAAAGGCATAAAGGTCGTGGTTGGCGGCATGGATGATGCGGACCCGGCCAGCCGCGATCTTCTCGCCGATGGCGCGGCCGGTAATGATCGATTGCTGCTGACTGCTCAATGTATAGCGCTCGATCACGTTGACATTGCGGCGCGAGGCGACCGTCTCGGGACGGGCCTGCACGATATAGAGTTGCCCATCGGCGCCGTCTTTCGCCCATTCGATGTCCATGGGCATCGCGTGGCCCGCGGCGATCGAATAGTGCTTTTCGATCGCAACGGCGCTGTCGGCCAGCGCCAAGACTTCGGCATCCGAAATGCAGCACCGTTCCCGTTCGGCCGGGTCGGTGGCGATGGAATGGGTCGTCTCCCCGCCGTGTTCGGTGCTGTAGACCATGCGTAGTTGCTTCGACCCGATCTTGCGGTTCAGGACGACACGGTGGCCGCGCGCCAGCGTCGGCTTGTGGACGTAAAATTCGTCGGGATCGACTTTGCCTTGGACGACGTTCTCGCCGAGCCCATAGGAACCGGTGATGACGACGACGTCGGGGAAGCCCGTTTCGGTGTCGATTGTGAAGATCACGCCGCTCGACGCCAGGTCAGAGCGGACCATTTTCATGATGCCGACCGACAGGAAGACCTTGAAATGATCGAAGCCGTTGTCGATCCGGTAGGAGATGGCGCGATCGGTAAAGAGGGAAGCGAAGCAGCGCCGGCAAGCCTCAATGACGTCGACCTCGCCGCACACATGCAGATAGCTGTCGTGCTGGCCGGCAAAGCTCGCATTGGGAAGGTCTTCGGCGGTCGCCGAACTCCGCACAGCCACGGCGACACCTTTGCCGTACTGGGCCTCCAGCTCACGATAAGTCGCCGCGATTTGGTTGGTCAGCCAATCGGCACCCGTCGCTACATAGACGATGTCGCGCGCTTTCGCGGCCCGTTCTGCGAGCTGGGCGACGTCGGCTTTGTCGAGATCGTCGAGGACTGCGTGCAGCGCATTCCAACTCCCGGCCTTGGTCAAGGCGTCGCGATACGCTTCGGCTGTCAGGGCGAAGCCGTTCGGTACCTTCACAGTACCTTCGGGGAACGTGGAGTAGAGTTCGCCGAGCGAGGAATTCTTACCGCCCACCAGGGCGACATCCGCTACACGAAGATCCTTGAACCAGCGGATATAGGACGAAGCCATCGCAGATCTCCCGTGTCAAATCGAGTGCGGCAAATTTTTGTTAATGCAGATCGCCACCCATTTCCCGGAGGGTGCCGCGATCGCCGAGTTGGATGTGGGTCGCGGAGCTCAGGGTGATGACGTGGTCGCGATGCAGCCGGTTGAGGACGCGGCTCACGGTTTCGAGCGTCAGGCCGAGATAGTCGGCGATATCGAGGCGCGACATCGGCAGCTCGACGGTGGCCGCCTCGTCGCCGGTGCGTTCGGCCATTTCTTCCAGGAAAGTCGCGACGCGTTCCGGAGCTGACTTGCGGGCCAGGAGCAGCATCCGCTCATGGGCGCGGCGCAGGCTGCCGGAGGACATCTCGCGCAGGTAACGGGCGAACTCCGGGTTCTTTTCCGCCAGAGCTTCGATACGCCGGCGCGGATAGCGGATAAGGGTCGTATCGACGACGGCTTCTGCGGCGAGATAGCGAAGATCGCAGACTTCAAAGCCGAACAGGACGTGAGGAAGCTGGAATTCGGCGATCTGGCGGCGACCGTCAGCCATCAGCTTCACCAGCCGTACTGAGCCGGCCACGACGCGATAGCAGAATTCGGAACTGTCGCCCTCGGCGAAGATCTCCTGATCGCGGCCAACCAAAACGACGGTGCCGAAAGCATCGATCGCCTTGAGGCTCGGCAGAGCCGCCGGGGTGTAGACCCCATCAAATGCAGGTGACCATTGGGCCTTGCGGACGGGGGTCTCGGCGATGGCAATCTGGCTGTGCATGGCTCACTCCGTCGATTGGTGATCGTTCGTGAGCCAGACGCTAAATGCGTATGGGAGCTATGAATACTTGGGTCGATATCGTACGGGCCGGCGCGTACGGGGTACCCCGTACATGCCTTTGAATCCCTCCAAATCGTGAGCGATGGGAGCGGGTGACGAAGGTGTAGTGGGCTAGTAAAATAGGCTTTGGGCGCCTGGAGTGGGTGATTTGAGCCAAGCAGCTGTAGTCTACCTGGTCGACGACGATGAGGCCGTACGCGATTCGACGGCGATGCTGCTCGAGGCGGCAGGAATGGAAGTTTCGAGCTTCGGCTCAAGTCGTGATTTTCTGATGATTGCTCCACGCCTGCGTGCGGGCTGCGTGCTGACCGACGTTTGCATGCCCGACATCGATGGGCTGGAGCTACAGCGGAAGCTCGGTGAGCTCGGCGTCAATTGGCCGGTTGTTGTGATGACCGGTCATGCCGACGTCCCGATGGCGATTCAAGCGATGAAAGCTGGTGCTGCTGATTTCATCGAAAAGCCATTTCGGGAAGACACGCTGCTGAACGCGATCCAGTCTGCGGTTGCGTCAATCAAACAGAGCCACGAGATGGATGGTCAGAAGTCTGTCGTGAAGGCGAAGCTCGCGGAGCTGACGCCGCGCGAGCGGGAAGTTCTGGCTGGGCTTGTCACGGGCAAACAGCACAAGGTCATCGCCAACGAACTGGGCATGAGTCCCCGCACTGTGGAAGTTCACCGTGCCCGGATTATGAGTAAGACCGGTGCCGACAGTTTATCCGATCTCGTACGATGGGACATGTTGGTTAAAGACTAGCCGTCGAGCAACTTGTCCAGTCAATGAGTCCCGACGCCCTTGCCGGCCGTCAAATCGACGACAGGATTCAGCCGGTCGACGGCTTTGAAATAGTGACGTGCTTTGGCGATGAGTTGCTTATCCGTCATGCGCTCCGCGGCGACAATCCCAACGACTGCGTTTCGCACCGGGCTCTTGCGCTGATCGAGGTAGGAAACGAACTCGGTCTTGGTATCTGACGGGCCAAGAACAAGTATCGAGCGGGCAGGAGCGAGCGTCTCGGCCACCTTGCCGAAGAATTCCTTATTGCCGTGCTGGTGAGTTCCAGACGCACTGCCCGCCTTGGAATGAATATGCTCCGCGGTCTTTGGCGCGTGGATGACGTGTTCCTCCACGTGATCCGAGCTGAAAAACGCGACATGGGCGTCCCGATGATCGATCCAAAGGACGGCATGGTTGTACGCTGACATGATCGAACCTTTTGTCCTGGATTAATGATGTGCGTGTGCCACGATCTTGATCAGATTGCTGACCTGGCTGACACCCTTGGCCGACCAGGCGACCCGCTCGGCGGTGATGCGCTGATCGCTGCTCTCGACCTTTCCCGATAGGCTTACCTTGCCATCCCGCACGATGACGACGACATCGCCGCTATGGAATCCGGCCTGACGGTCGAGCGCCGCGTTGATCTGTCGGCGGATTTCCTCAGCATTCAGATCCAGAACGACGTTGATCTCGTTGAGCACCTCGCGGACGCCACCGAGCCGGCGTACGTCTTCCTCAGCGCGCGCTTTCTGGTAGTACCAGCCGACATCGCCGCCCAGTGTGACGATCCCGTGATCCACCTTGACCTTGATGCGGCCCGCGGGAACGGCCATGTGCCATTCGAGCACTTTGAGCACGCGACCTGCGATCTCGTCGTCGGCCGTCTTCGGATCGCAGGCATAGCGGATATCGATGTCCTGCGCGACGGCTCGCACGCCTTTGACGCGTCGGGCGGCCTGTTCTGCCGCCAACTTCTCGAGGAAGCTGCCGACGTGGCCGGAGAGGGTGATGACCCCGTCGTGAGCCGTCACGCCGATATGGGCGGCATCGACCTCC
>CAZNZI010000918.1:0-3093 GCA_964577475.1 uncultured Rhodospirillaceae bacterium | reverse complement strand
CGGCGAATACATCATCCAGCTCGATCACGAGACGCCGTCGCACATCATCGTTCCTGCGATCCACAAGAACCGCAAACAGATCGCCAAGACGATGTTCGAGAAGATCAAGAACGCCCAGTACAGCGAGGATGTCGACGAGCTGACGGCGCTGGCGCGGCGCGTGTTGCGTGAGAAATTCGAAAACGCCGATGTCGGCATCACGGGCGTCAATTTCGCCGTGGCCGAAACAGGGACGCTGGTCCTGGTCGAGAATGAAGGCAATGGCCGCATGTGCACCACGGTGCCGCCGGTGCATATCGCGATCATGGGGCTTGAAAAGGTGGTCGAACGGCTGGAGCAGGTGCCAGCACTGCTCAACCTGCTGGTACGCTCGGCCACCGGCCAGCCGATCACGACTTATGTCAACATGATCACGGGGCCTCGTCGGCCCGGCGAGAAGGACGGGCCCGAGGAGATGCATGTCGTCATCCTCGACAACGGCCGCTCGCGCATCTTCGCCGATCCCGAATTGCGTGACACGCTGCGCTGTATCCGTTGCGGCGCCTGTATGAATCACTGTCCCGTCTACACGCGGACAGGCGGACATGCCTATCCCGGTGTCTATCCCGGGCCGATCGGCAAGATCCTGACGCCGCAGATGATGGGGCTTGAGAAGGCAGGCGACCTGCCGCATGCCTCGGCGCTGTGCGAGGCCTGCACCGAAATCTGCCCGGTGCAGATTCCGATCACCGATATCCTGGTGCGCCTGCGCCGCGACGGTGCGGAGACGAGCCATACCGCCGTGCCGGTCAAGGATACCGGCAGCCGCGCCTCGGCGCGCGAGGCGCTGATCTGGTGGGGATGGCGGACCATCTTCACGGTGCCGCTCTTTTATAAGGTGATGCTGTGGTTCACGGCGCGGCTCGGGCCTTTGCTTCCCGCGAATGCGCCGGGTCTCGATGCCTGGACGCAGGTGCGGAGCAAGCCGCATTTCGCCAAACAGTCGCTGCACGACTTGGCGGCGCGGGCAGGGGCACGCCGTGAGTGACGCGCGGGCTAACATTCTTGCGCGGCTGCGTGCCGCGCCGCCGGCCCACGCCGCGCAGCCTGCTGAAGACTTCACGACCGCCTTGTCGAAAGGCTACACATCCGAGGAAAGACTCGCCCGGCTGAAGCGGATCATGGAATCGGTCCATACCGAATTCCTCGACGCGCGGGGCCGGGACTGGGTGGCGGCGCTGCATGTCTGGCTGATCGACCAGGGCATTACGACCTTGACCTATGCCCCGGCGACGCCGGTCGGGCAGCAGCTTGCCGCGACATGGCCGGTTATCGGTCCGCGTCTTCAGCCTTACGACCGCGTGATGAACGAGTGGAAAGCCGATCTGTTTGCGAGCGAAGGTGCGGGCATCACCGGCACGCTGGGTGGCATCGCCTTCACCGGCAGCCTGATCGTCGCGACAGGCCCCGATGAGCCGCGCACGCTATCATTGGTGCCGCCGATCCATATTGCTGTGCTCGACGTCAATCGCATCTATGACACGATGCTCGAAGCGATGAAGGATCAGAATTGGACGGCGGCGATGCCGACCAATCTGCTGCTGATCTCAGGACCTTCGAAGACGGCCGACATCGAACAAGTGCTCGCCTATGGCGTGCACGGGCCGAAGCGGCTGTTGGTGGTGTTGACGGACGGTTAGGCCGAAATCGGCGTGACGCCGAGGATCACGCCGCCGCGCGCCCGCTTTCGGTAGCCTTCGAGCAGTTTCCAGCGCATCACCGGCACCTGGGCGACGACATCGCTGTCGCACAGATAGACCTGCACCGGCTGGGTGGCGCGCAAAGTCACCGGCGCCTTGAACTCGGGCACGGTTGCTTCCTCACCGAAGAAATCGCCGGGGCCGAGCACGGCGGTGACACGCTCGCCCACCTGCACTTCGACCGTGCCGGTGCGGATGAAAGCCAGACGCCCATCGGTGTGGAGCACGGTGCCCTTGGCGAACTCGGTTTCCCTCAGCGTGCGCGCGACGCGGTTGAGGTTCGACTGGGTCAGTGCTTCGGCGCAGATCCAGGTGGAGCGCAGGAAGTCGCGGCGCTCGTCGATCGACATGATCTCGGGCGTCAGGTTGTTGCGCTCTGCGAACTGGCGGAACAGGTCGCTCGAGATTTTCAGCGCCTGCACGAAACTGGCGGCGCGATAGGTCTTGGTGGCGCGGCCGCCGCTGATGGCCGCGGCGTCGCCGATGATCGCGCCGGCCGAGAGCTGGCCGTTGACCGGCGAACCCTCGCGGAACATGTCGACCATGCCGGTGACGACGAGGAACATATGCGTCACCTGCTGGCCCTGGCGCAGCAGGATCGATTCAGGGTTGTAGACCACCAGCGGGCTGTTCAGCAGCATGCGGATGTCGTGATGCGGCGCATCGGGGAAGCAGGTGCGCAGCCCCTCGAAGGCGTTGCGCCAGGCAAAATGGTTGTCGCCCGGGATGATGACATCGACCGAACCGAACGGCGCGCCCGAGCCGATTTCCTTCTCGGCCACGGTGAGATCGCGCGAGATGTGCGCCAGCACGATCTTGCCCGAGGTGTCGGTGCGGAAGTCCTCGACCATGCCGTGGATCATGCCGCCGCCGATATCGATCTTCTTCACATCGGCCGAGGTCGCGTAATCGGCTTTCACCTTGTCGTAGAAGGCCTGGGAAACGCCCGGCTCGCTGTTGGTGGAACGCATGCCCTCCAAGGTTTTCAGCGAAATCAGGTCGGCATAGTGCGCATAGGTGCGATAGCTGCCCTCCCACGGTGCGCGGAACAGGTAGCAGGCGTTCTCGACCGGATGGGGAGAGACGAAGGGCTTCACCTCCAGCCCGTCGATATTGTTCCACACATCGTATTCGAGGTCGTGCGTCTCGAAGCAGTGATCGAACACGTCGTCGGTCGTTTTCATCAGCGCCGCGAACTTCTTGGTGACGGCGGCGCGCACCATCGGCGTGGCGAAATACTTGATGCGCCGGTCGGCGTGCAGGAGCGCCGTCATGCCGGCGAAATGATCGTCGTGGCAATGGGTATGGAACAGCCCCTCGACCTCGTTGATGCCGATGCCCAGCGAGGTCAGAG
>CAZNZI010000917.1:0-5520 GCA_964577475.1 uncultured Rhodospirillaceae bacterium | reverse complement strand
ACGCCTTCGCCTACATGGCCGCCCGCAGCCTGCGCGGCCTGCCGCTCAGCTATCCAGGTACCACGGGCGTGAAGGAACCGCTGACCGGCGGGAAATTGCACCGGCCGGGTTAGTTTCCCGCATTCGTCACCCCCGCGACGGCGGGGGTCCAGACGCGAGCGATAGCGAGCATATGAATCGAGGGAAGGCGCTGCGCGCGAATCTCTCCTCGATTCCGGATCAGCGTTCGCTGCGCTCACTTGTCCGGAATGGCGCCTTTGGCTTCTACGGAATGGCCTGCGTCTCGGCGCCGAGGATCGCGCCTTGGCCGGGGGCTTGGACCAGCACGGCGAGGCGTGTCGAGCCCTGCGGCAGTTTCGCCGAGTCGAAGCGCAGTTCCTGCGCCGAACCGTTCCACGAACCCAATGTCCAGAAGCCGCGCACGATGTTGTACTCGCGCAGCGTCTGCCCGGCATTCTCGCCGCGTGCGACTTTGGTTTCCGCCGCATCGGCATAGGCCACCACCACCACATCGCCGGTCTTGGCCGTGCTGGCTGCGGTCTTGATCATCTGCGGTGCGCCGCCCATGCCGACGCGCACAACGATATCCTTGCCCTCGCGCACCGCCTTCAGCGGAACGCCGTCGCGCTGTCCCTTGATCAGCGACAGGACCACGCCGCGCCGCGAGCCGACCACATCGGTTGTCCCTTCGATGATCATCTGCGGCGTATAGACCCCGTCGAGATTGAGGGCGCGGCCATAGGCGTATTGGCGCTTGGTGGCGGCGGGGCTCGAATAGGCATCGGGCCAGCCGAGGCTGTTCCAGTAGTCGATGTGATAGGCGAGCGCCAGCACATCGCTGCGCTTGGCCAGTTCGCCGAGGAACGCATCCGCCGGCGGACAACTGCTGCAGCCCTGGGAGGTGAAGAGCTCGACCACGGTCGGCCGCGGTTCGGCCTGCGCCGGGCCGTTGAAGGTCAGTTGCGCTGCCACAACCATCGCGGCACCGGTTGCGAGTCGGAACATGGAGACACGGTACGCGCGGCGGGGGCGGGGGGCAAGCTGGGTCATCGTCAGGCTCCAAGACCGATCCATCACCATTCGTCCAGTGATCGATTGGGGTTACAGCGCCATGCCGTTTTGTATCCCGTACAATGATACTCCGGGTCAGTGCCAGTTATCACGGCCCGACCATTTTCCGTCACTTCGCCAAGGCGTTCGGCCCTGCTAGGATCGGGTCAAGGACCCGAAACTGGGAGAGCACCGATGGCGAGACCTCCGATGGCAAAACGCACTTCTTCGGGCCGCGGGTGGATCAAATGGATCGCCGGCATCGTCATCGGGATTGTCGTGCTGATCATCGCGCTGCTGGTGGTGGCGCCGATGCTGGTCCCGGTCGACACGGTGCGCGAGCAGATCACCAGCGCGGTGAAGGATGCGACCGGCCGTGATCTCACGATCAAAGGCGGCCTCTCCGTCTCGGTATTTCCGACGCTGTCCGTCACGGCCAAGGACGTGACCTTCTCCAACGCCGCTTTCGCCGGCGACAAGCCGATGGCGAGCCTGGCCAAGCTCGACGTCCATCTGCGTCTCCTCCCGCTTCTGTCGCGCCGCATCGAGGTGTCGAGCTTCGTGCTCGATAAACCCGATATCAACCTCCAGACCGACAAGAACGGCCGCGGCAATTGGGAGTTCGGCGCCGCGCCCGCCGCGGCACCCGCCGCTCAGGGCAACAAAGCCACGCCCGCCAAGGAAGCGCCCAAACCGGCGGCGAACACGGGCGGTGGCGCCGCACCGGGCTTCGGCGAGATCGCCCTGGGCGATGTGCACATTTCCGACGGCCATATCTCCTTCAAGGACGGGCAGACCGGCAAGACCGAGACGGCCGACGGGATCAATCTGAAGATCACGCTGCCCAACATGGACTCGCCGATGAAGCTCGACGGCTCGGTGCATTGGCATGACAAGACCGTGCAACTGACGCTCGACGCCGACAAGCCGCGCGATCTGATGGCCAGCACCGGTTCGAAAGTCGCGCTGAAACTGACCTCCGATCCGCTCAAGCTCAATTTCAACGGCAACCTGTCGGCCGCAGGCTCGCCCAAGGCCAGCGGCGATGCGGACCTCTCGATCCCCTCGATCCGCGATCTGGTCAAGTGGTCGACCGGCGCACCGCTGACGGCACCGGGCGACGGGCTCAACGCTTTCGCGCTGAAGGGCAAGGTGAGCGTGGCCGGGGCCAAATACGGCCTCTCCGGCGTGCAGCTTTCGCTCGATCAGATCAAGGGCACGGGCGATCTCTCGGTCGATACCGGCGGGGCGCGGCCGTCGATCAAGGGCAAGCTCGGTGTCGATAAGCTCGACCTCAACCACTACATGGCGCCGGAGGGCCAGGGTGCGGCCAAGAGCGGCGACACCAGCGGCGGTACAAAGACGGCGGCGGCGCCCGCGAAGCAGGCCGCACCGGCCAATGGCAACGGGCAGGGCTGGAGCGAGGAGCCGATCGATGCGTCGGGGCTGAAGGCGGCCGATATCAATCTGGCGCTGACCGCCGACGCGATCATCTACCGCAAGATCGAGATCGGGAAAACCAATGTCCAGATCGGCTTGGACAACGGCAAGCTCGCGCTCGACCTCACCGACATGGCGCTCTATCAGGGCAATGTGAAGGGCCAGGTGAAGGTGGACGGCAGTGCCGCCGTGCTCGGCACCGATGCCAATCTCAAGATCGACAAGGTCCAGGCCGGGCCGCTGTTGAAGGCGATGGCGGACAATGACCGCGTCACCGGGACCATCCTGGTGGATACGCAGCTCACCAGCCGCGGCAAGAGCCAGAAGGATCTGGTGAGCGCGCTCAACGGCAAGGGTTCGCTCGCGCTCCAGAACGGCGTGATCAAGGGCATCGACCTCGTCGGTCTGGTGAAGAACGCGGCGGCTTCCGTGGTGGGCGGCAACGGCGGTGAGACCCAGGTGTCCGAAGCGAGCGGCACCTACGTCATCGCCAACGGCATCCTGACCAACAAGGACCTCAAGGTCACCGCGCCGCAGCTCACGGGCACGGGCCAGGGCACGGTCGACCTGCCGCACAAGACGGTCGACTACAAACTCACGGCCAGCGTGGTCTCGACCCTGGCCGTGCCGGTCAATGTGAAAGGGCCGTGGGACAACATCTCCTGGGGCGTCGATGTCGCGGGCCTGGCCACGCAAAACATCGGCAATGCCGGCAAGCTGCTGGGCAACGGCGCCAAGGGCCTCGGCAACGCCGCGGGGGGTGCCGCCGGCGGTGCCGGCGACGCGCTCAAGGGGATCGGCAAGAAGCTGTTCGGCAAATAGTGGAGGTGCGGCTCTGCGCCTCTGTCAGAGCCGCTTCGCCGGGCTTACTGCACGCTGGTGGTGACGGCCGGAATGCAGCGATAGGTCAGCACGGACCACTGCACGAACACCTGCGTCCGCAGTTCCGGCGGGCGTTCCTTGGACACGAAGTAAGCCAGCTTGCCGCGCGTCGTGCAGTAGAAGCGCGCGGCGATATTGGCGTCTTCCATGTCGGGACCGAAATTGGTGTCCGAGGTCAGGATCACGAAAGCGTCGCTGCCCGAAGCGCCGGGCGCGATCGGCATCGGGACTTTGGTCTTGGTCGGGTCGTCATCGGCGGCCATGGCGGGAACGGTAAGTCCAAGAGCGATCAGAAGCGCGCCGGCAGCGGCAATGGACCGTTTCATGAGCGTTGAACTCCGTCTCGTTTCCGGTGTTTCCGGTCCCCATGCGGGGCGTTGCAAAAGCACCGACAGCGTAATGGCATCACCCTGTCGCCGCAACCCGTTGGTGCATAGCAGCATTGCGAATCCCTGAGCGGCGTGAGGGGTCTTTCTTCTTGCGCTGCAGCGTGAACGTACTATTTTTGGGTGAGCAACACATTCGACGGTCTTCGACCTGTCAGTGTTGTCTTTCTTGGACGTTTCCTCCCTAAACTTTGGGCCGGTGGCAACACCGGCCCCTTTCTTTTTGGGGAGATCGAAAGCGCCTTACGCCCCTTCGCCGGCGGTGTCCGGGTTGGGCGGCATCGGGCCCGGATTATCCCCGTGAGGCGGGGCGGCGTTGGCGTCGCCGAGTGCCCTGTGCATGATCACCACGTCCATCCAGCGCCCGAACTTCAGCCCCACGCCGCGCAGCACGCCTTCCTGGCGGAAGCCCATGCGCCGGTGCAGGTTGATCGAGGACGCATTGGCCGAATCGCCGATCACCGCGATCATCTGGCGGTAGTCGAGCGCCGTACAGCGCTTGATCAGCTCGCCCATCAGCGCGACGCCGATGCCCTGGCGCACCACGAAGGGCGCCACATAGACCGAATTCTCGATCGTGTAGCGATAGGCCGAGCGCGGCCGGAAGGGATGGGCATAGCAATAGCCCAGCACCTCGCTGTCGATCTCGGCGACCAGATAAGGGAGGTTCTGGGCCTGCACGGCGTCGAAGCGCGCGCGCATCTGGGTCACTGTCGGCGGCACCTCTTCGAACGAGGCCGTCGTGCGCAGCACGTAATGGGCATAGATCGTCTGGATGACGTCCATGTCGTCATGGGTGGCGTCGCGCACCAGCACTTCGGCCGGCGCGGACGGTTCGTGCCGCGCGGTCCGCGACGAAACGCGGACTTTCATCGATGGGATCCGGAGCGCAAATCCGCGGCCGGCAAGGCCGCCAGGGCGCCGACCACGGTGCCGATATGCTCCTGCACCCGGGCGAAGCTGGCGCGCTTCTTATGCGTCGTCTCGTCCATATAGAGGCGGCGGTTGATCTCGATCTGCAGCGCGTGGATGCCGTCGGCCGGCTTGCCGTAGAAGCGCGTGGTGTGCCCGCCGGAATAGGGCAGGTTGCGCACGGTGCGATAGCCGAGATTCTCGAGTGCGCGTTCGACCGTGGCCGTGATCGCGGGCGCGCAACTGTTGCCGAAACAGTCGCCCAGCACGAAATCGACGCGCGGCGTGCCGCCATCGGTGTCCGCCGGTCCGCCCATCGAGGGCATGGAATGGCAGTCGATCAGGATGCAGCGGCCGAACTTCACCTTGGTCCGCGCTACCAGGGCCGCCAGGGCGGCGTGATAGGGCTCGTAAAGCTTCTCCACCCGCCGCTTGGCCTCGGCGAAGCTGAGCTTGCCGCGATAGATCTCGGCACCCGAGGCCACCACCTTGGCAATCGTGCCGAGCCCGGCCGCGACGCGCGGGCTGTCGGTGTTCACATAATGGGGCAGGGGCTCGTCGAACATCGCCGGGTCGAGCTCCCAGGCCTCGCGGTTGGGGTCGAGCAGGGCGCGTGGGAACAGGGCCTTCAGCAGCGGCGCGCCCAAGGCCGGCGCGGAGGCGAACAGGTCGTCGACGAAGGCGTCCTCGCTCTTGCGCAAGGCCAGCGGATCGAGCGCCGAGGCAGCCACGAAATCGTCGGGATAGGCCCGGCCGCTATGGGGCGAGGCAAACACCATCGCCAGGCGCTGATGCCGCGGCTCCTCGATTTCCAGAACATTGGGAAAAGAGGCCGGGTTGCTCGCGGATT
>CAZNZI010000916.1:0-6274 GCA_964577475.1 uncultured Rhodospirillaceae bacterium | reverse complement strand
CCGGCCCCGCCCGGTGCGTGTCTGTGATTATCAATGGGCCGGGCCCCACACGGGGCGCCCCGCGCGTTGCAATCGCGGCGCCCCGTCCCTGCGTCAGAAACGCATCAGATCAGGAAGTGGGTTTCCATCCACTTCATGCCGGGTGCGTTGGCCTTGGTGACCACCGGGCCGTCGGTCACGATGTTCTTCGGAATGCCGGCGCCGGTCTTCTCGCCGCTGACCACCGCCGCTACGCCGGCGAGGACCGCCCCGCCATGGAGACGGCAGGACGGATTGCGCACGGTCGCGTGCATGATGCCGTTCGACACCGCATCGAGAGCCGGAGGCATCGCGTCGACGCCGCCGATCTTGATGCCGGTGCGGTTGTGCTGCTTCATCACGTTGTACGCGGCGAGCGCCATGTCGTCGTTATGGAAGAACGCGGCGTCGATCTGCGGATACTTGGTGAGCAGAGTTTCCCAGATGCGGGCCACCTTGGTCACGTCCCAGTCGGCGGGCTGTTCGTCCAGCACTTCGACATTCGGGTAGTTCTTCACGACCGACTTGAAGCCCTTGGCGCGGCCCTGAGCGCCGGTATGGCCGAGCGCGCCCTGGGTCATGACCACCTTGCCTTTGCCGCCGATGGCATCCATCAGCGCACCGGTCACGGCGGCACCCATGAATTCGTTATCGGGCGCGAGGTAGCTGTGGACGTTGATCGTGTCGAGCGGGGCGATCAGCGTATCCATGTCGATCACCACGGCGCCGGCCTTGATCATCTTCTCGACCGAGGCGGTCAGGGTGCCGATGCCGAAGGCCTGGATGGCGACGATGTCCCACTTCTGGGATGCCATGTCTTCGACGGCCTTCACCTGCTTCGGCGCGCTCAATTCGCCGTCGAACCAGGTCACTTCAACATTGAACAGCTTGCCCCAGTATTCCGCGGCCTGCTTGCCCTGGGCGCACCAGGTCGCTTGCAGACCGGCATTCGAGAACGCGGCCTTCAGCGGCTTTTCGGAACGGCCCGCGACCATCTCTTCGGCGAATGCCGGCGAGATGCCGAAGCCGCCGCCGATCATCGCGGCGGCGCTTGCCGACGCGGCAGCGGCCTTGAAGAAATCGCGGCGCGAGTGTTTCTTGGGGTCAAAATCATCCGTCGACATGGTGTCCTCCCTGACATGGTTGAGCAGATTGTTTGATCGGCCCATTTTCTTGGGGACGATTCCATGAAGGTGCTGCATCGCACCATCAGAGAACGGGCCCGTCCTTATTGATTCCGCGCCATTCGTTGCGGGCGCTTGAGTTCTGCAACCTTCACATTTAGTCCGACTAATGTAAAGGGGCGGCGTAGTGAAACTGCCGGGCGCATGAAACCGTCGCCGCGCATGCAGTGACGAGGCGATGGTTTACAATCAGGCAATGCGCGTTGCAGCGCCGATCACGTCGTCGATTTTTTGGAACTGACCCGGTTCGAGCAGCAACCGCCGCGCGAGTTTCAGCGCTTTCGTTTCGCAAGCGGCGCGCGCGTCGGCATCTTTGATCGAATCGAAGTCGGCCACATGGGCGAAGCCGAAAATGCGGCGAATCATCTTACAGGCCGCGAAGCCGATCATGTCGGCGAACAGCGAGTCGACGAAGGCCGTCCTGCTCTTTTCCAGTGCAGCCTGATCGGCGTCGCTGGTGAAGAGATTGGCCGGATAGACATCGCCGGCGGCTTTGGTGCGCCACAGTGCGAGGAAGGTCTCGCGGAACGTGGTCCAGAAGACGGGGATCTGTTCGAGGATCCAGGCCTGATAGGTGGTGCGATCGTCCTCGCGCGTCGCATGGCCCGGCTGCGAGAACCAGGCGAGCAGCAGGTTACCGACGAAGGCGCCGAGATCGAAGCCGATCGGTCCATAGAAACCGAATTCGGGATCGATCACCCGCGTGTCGTTCTCGGTCACCATCACCGAACCGGAATGCAAATCGCCGTGCAGCAGAGCCTGGGTTTCACTGAGGAAGCGTTGGCCCATCCGCGATGCCGCCGCCTTCAGCGCGCTGTCGGCGCGGAATTCGGCGGCGATTCCATCGAGCTGCGGGCTGGTCCAGCGGTTGCGGTCCATCGTCCGGTAGGGATCGGCGAACACCAGTTCGACGGTGATGCGCAAGAGCGACTGGTTCTTGGCGAACAGCGCCATGCCGTCGAATTTGCGGTCGAAGGGCTGCGACAGGTCCGAGGTGAAGAAGCTCGCGCGCGCCACGTAATCGCCGACATGCTTTGCGACATGCGGATAGCGCGTGCCGGCGATCAGCCCGCGCCGCAGGATGATATGCGGCGCCAGTTTCTCCATCACGATGCAGAAGAGTTCGGGCGCGTAGTGGTAGACGGTGGGCGCCAAGCCCGGCACATGCGGGCCGATCAGCGTGTAGTAGCTGTTCTCGAAGAAGGCGCGTTCGAGCGGCATGCTCCAGGACTCGCCGAAAGACCGCACATAGGGGAGCGACTGTTTGACGCAGACACTGCCCGCCGGCCCGTCGACAAGGAAGACGAGATTGAGATTGCCGTCACCGACTTCGCGCACTTTCCAGTCGGCGGGCTTGCCGCCAAGGCGCCGGCGAATGTCGGGCAGCCCGTCGAGATAGGCGGGCAGGGTCGCCTCGGTCAGCGGGCGGTAGCCGGGCGGCGTTTCGGCGGCCATTCTTGATCGTCTCCTCAAATGACCGAAATGGGATAGCGCTCAAAGATGCACCGCGCAATCGTTTCGATGCTTCGTTGATATCCGCGACGAATGCCGGTTTGGATCGGCGGCGTGTGTGATAGGCTCATGAAAGTGGGGTAAGGGCGTGGTGGTAACACGATGGCGGGTGAACGATCTTCCAATGTGACGCGGCTGGTGCGGCGGCCGGCGCCGCGTGGCGATGCGCCGAAAGCTGCGGCGAAGCCAGCGCCGAAGGAAGCCGCGCCGCCGACCTATGAGCGGCTGACCAACACGATCACCGAGCGCCATCCCAGCATGAGCCGGCGCTTCCAGCAGATCGCCCGCTATCTGGTGCAGAGCCCCAACGAGGTCGCGCTCGAATCGATCAAGACGATCGCCGAAAATGCCGATGTCCATCCGTCGAGCCTGGTGCGTTTCGCGCAGTCCCTCGGTTATGGCGGCTTCACGGCGATGCAGCGCGTGTTCCAGGACCGCCTCGTCACCGCCGCGCCCGGTTTCGCCGAGCGTGTGGCGATGCTGGAGAACGAACTCGGGCGTCACTCCGGTACGGCCAATATGGCCTTTCTGCGCGATCTGGTGATCCGCGACATCGCGGCGCTCCAGCATCTGATCCATTCGGTGACGGAAGAGCGGCTGGCGCGTGCCGTCGAACTGCTCGACCGTGCGCGGCAGATCTACGTGCTGGGGCAATTGCGCTCGCATCCCGTGGCCAGCTTCATGCGTTACGGGCTGACCATGCTGGGCCGTGAGGTGATCCTGCTCGACGCGGCCGGCGGCCTTGCCAGCGAGCAGGCCAAGATCATGCGGCCCGATTGCGTGCTGGTGGCGATCAGTTTCCGCTACTACGCGGGCGAGGTGGTCGGCATCGTCGAAGGGGCGGGGAAGGCCGGCATCCCGCTGATCGGCATCAGCGACAATCAGTTGAGCCCGCTCGCCAAGCACGCGACTGTGTTCTTCGACGTGCCGGAAGATGAATACGCCTTCTCGCGCTCGCTCGCCGCGCCGATGTGTCTGGCGCAGACTCTGATCATCGGGCTGGCCAACCGTATGCAGCCCGAGAACCGCGGCCACCCGGTGATCCCGGTCGCGACCCTGCCGTCGCGGAATAAAGACGAGTGACGGTCAGCCGTCGCTGACTTTCACGGCCTTGCCGCTGCGCAGCGACTTCCAGGCCGCATCGGCCAGGATCAGCGCACGGCGGCCGGTTTCGAAATCGACGGTCGGCTTCTTCTTTTTGTCGATGCAGTCGATGAAGTCGTTGATCTCATCGAGATAGGCCTGGTTGTAGCGCTCGATGAAGAAATTGAGCAGCGGCTCCTTGGCATCGGTGGTCGTTGCGCCGTACCGCGTCAGCGTATTGGCACGCAGGTTGTCCGACTGCACCATGCCTTTCGAACCGAAGGCCTCGACTCGCTGGTCATAGCCATAGACCGCGCGGCGCGAGTTGTTGATGTGCACCAGCGCGCCGGACTTGGCCTTCATCGTCACCATCGCCGTGTCGACATCGCCGATCTTGGAGAGGCTTTTCTCGACCATGACGCTGCCGGTGGCCGAGACTTCGACCACGGGATTCTTGGTGCCGAGGATGAACCGCGCGAGATCGAAATCGTGGATCGTCATGTCGCGAAAGATGCCGCCCGAGACCTTGAGATAGGACATCGGCGCCAAGCCCGGATCGCGGCTGGTGATCACCAGCAATTCGAGCGCGCCGATCTCGCCCTTCTGTACCGCCTGCTGCACGGCGCGGTGGCTGGGGTCGTAGCGGCGGTTGAAGCCGATCTGGACAGGGACGCCGGTGCCGGCGATCGCCTTCTTGCAGCGCTCGACGCGCTTGATGTCGAGATCGATCGGCTTCTCGCATAGCACGGCCTTGCCGGCTTTGGCGGCGGCGGTGATCAGATCGACATGGGTGTTGGTGGAGGACGCGATCAGGACGGCATCGACCGATTTGTCCTTCAGCGCATGTTCGACCGAAAGGGAAACGGTGGCGTGATACTTCGCGGCCACGGTTTCCGCGGCGTCGGCATTCACGTCGTAGACCTGAGTCAGCTTGGCGCGCGGGTTGGCGGCGAGATTCGCCGCGTGCATCACGCCGATCCGGCCCGCGCCGAACAGTGCGAAATTGACCATGCCGTCCTCCCCTTACGTCTTATGTCGTTTTGCCATTGCGGCATGCCCGTTCCAGGCCGCGGACTAGCGGAACATTTGTTGCAAACCGGGTTCCGAGTCAATTACCTTTGCATTATAGTCTCGAGCCCGCGCCGCGCTCGCGGAAACATGCAGATAAGCACCAAAGCGCCAGGGTAGGAGAGGCCTCCATGAAGACCGTGCGGCTCACCATGGCGCAAGCCCTGGTGCGGTATCTCACCGCTCAATTCACCGAAATCGACGGGAAGAAGGTGCCGCTGTTCGCGGGTGTGTTCGCCATCTTCGGCCATGGCAACGTGACCTGCATGAGCGACGCGCTCGAACCGGTGAAGGATGTGCTCCCGACATGGCGCGGCCAGAACGAACAATCGATGGCGCTGGCCGCCATTGGTTTCGCCAAGGCGAAGAAACGGCGCCAGGCGATGGTTGCTCTGTCGTCGATCGGTCCCGGCGCGCTCAACATGATGACAGCGGCGGGTGTCGCGCACGCCAACCGCCTGCCGATCCTGATCCTGGCCGGCGATACCTTCGCCAACCGCATTCCCGATCCGGTGCTGCAACAGGTGGAACATTTCAATAATCCGTCCTTGACGGTGAACGATGCGTTCAAGGCGGTGTCGCGTTATTGGGATCGCATCGTGCGGCCCGAGCAGATCATCTCGTCGCTGCCCCAGGCGTTGGCGACGATGTTCGATCCCGCCGATTGCGGGCCGGCCTTCATCGCGCTGGCCCAGGACGCGCAGGCCGAGGCCTATGATTATCCGGCCGCGTTCTTCGAACCGAAGATCCATCGCGTGCCGCGTCCGCGTCCCGATGTGGAGCAGTTGGTCGCCGCGGCCAATGCGCTCAAGGGCGCGAAGAAGCCACTGCTGATCGCAGGCGGCGGCATCCATTATTCGCTGGCCACCGAGACGCTGGCCGCCTTCGCCGAGCGCCACAACATTCCGGTCTGCGAGACGATCGCGGGGCGCGGCGCGATGATCCACACCCATCCCAACAATATCGGGCCGATCGGCGTGATCGGCAGCGCTTCGGCCAATGCACTGGCGCAGGACGCCGACGTGGTTCTGGCGGTCGGGACGCGGCTCCAGGATTTCACCACGGGGTCATGGTCGGCCTTCGGTGAGACGATGCAACTCATCTCGCTGAATGCGGGCCGCTTCGATGCGACCAAGCACCGCGCGATCTCGGTCGTCGGCGACGCGCAGGTGGGGCTCGAAGAACTGTCGGCGGCGCTCGGCAATTGGAGCGCGCCGAAGACCTGGGCCGAGAGGGGCAAGAAGGAGTACGCGGGCTGGAACAAGACGGTCGATCGCCTGACCGGCCCGACCAACGCCGAAACGCCCAGCTATGCCCATGTGGTCGGCGCGATTAACCGTATCGCGGGGAAGACCGATCTGGCGCTGACGGCGGCCGGCGGCTTCCCGGGCGAGCTCTGCAAGAACTGG
>CAZNZI010000915.1:0-3816 GCA_964577475.1 uncultured Rhodospirillaceae bacterium | reverse complement strand
ACCGCGTTGAGCGTGACGCCCGCGCAGGCGACCAGCGCTTCGAGCAGCATGTCGCCCGAACAGGCCTGCATCCCGTTGCCGCCGGTGGCCGGATGCAGTCCCGCTTCGACCAGTGCGCGGCCGGTGTCGACCTTGCAGGCGATGCCCTCCCCGTCGAGCTCGCCCTTGGCGCGAAGCGTGATGACCGCCGCGTTGGCGTCCTGCTTGTACTTGTCCTTCAGCGGGGCCTGCATCGCCTTCAGCGTTGCGCCGTCGAGACCAGCCATCGAAACACTCCCTCTGTTTGAATGGAGAGATATGGGGCTTTTCAGGGGAAACGTGAAGACCCGTATTACTTTTCGTCACCCCCGCGAAGGCGGGGGTCCATACGGCCGATGGACTCCCGCCTTCGCGGGAGTGACGCGCGAGGGTAGATTAAGCAGTGGCGGACAAGCCTCATTGGCCCGCGAAAAAGCCAAGCACGCGACCGTCAGATTTCTCGAGCCAGACCTCGAAGTCTCGCCCAAGACAGTGCGATCCACGCGGGCACCGAGGCGCTCCACCAACATGCCAAACCGTCCCGTGAAGGAAGGCACTCCATTCCACCAATTTTTGCGCCTCGGATTCAGGCATAGCAGCGATGATCAGTGCCTTGCCAACAGCAATTGCCGTTTTCTCATTTGGAATGACGCCATTTGGCGGCGGCTGGAATGAGGGAATCGAGAGATCGGCAGCAGAAGCGCGGTGCCCAAGTGTCGCGACCAACAAGAAACTAATCGCTACGACGCGGGCAATGGACCGGGTCATCATCGACTGTTCTGCCCGGTTAGGGTCTCTGCGTGATCCGCTTGCGCAGCAGGATCTCGGAACCCGGGCCGATCAGCCCAGGAAGTTCGGCGACTTCTTCGAAGCCCTGGTGTTTCCAGAACGCGCGGGCCGGTGTGTGGAAGTCGCTGACCGAGGCCCAGAGATTGGTGGTCACCGAAGCGGTGCGCACGGTGGCCCAGGCGAGCGCGGCCCCGGCGAGGCCTTTGCCCTGGTGGGAGGGCAGAATTGCCAGCATCTCGACGAAGGGTCCGCGCAGCCAGGGCCAGCGCAGCGCCAGCACACCGGCGGCGCGGCCGTCCCACAGGATCGCGTAGCGGTGCAGCGCCGGATCGGGCCGCTCGAAATAGGCCCCCAGCACCGAAGGCTCGTAGCCCAGCGTCTTCCAAGGGTCGATCGCGGCGCAGGCGATGCCGAGTTCGCGTGCTTCGCCGAGCGTCGGCGGGCGCAGAAGCCCGACCGACAGCGCATGCGAGGTGGGCGCGAACATGGGCGGCGTCGCCATGCGATTCATCCCCTCAGGTTAGCAGCGCGTCGAGCCGCGCGAAGTGATAGCCGCCGTCTTTCAAGGGCTTAACGATTTCTGGTAGGGCCTGCCCCGTGGACCAGCCGCGGCCGTTGATATGGAAGATCAGGATGTTGTCGGGCCGGGTCTTCTCCAGCACCCATTCCCGTTCGCGTTCCGGCGTCAGGGTTTTGGCCGGATCGCCACTCGCAAACGTCCAATGGACCACGCGATGGCCGCAGGACTCGACCGTCGCCAGCGCACGCGCATCGTAGTTGCCGGCGGGGAAGCGGAAGAACTTCGTAGCGTTGCCGGTGATGCCGCCCAGCATCGCCTGGGTGTCGAGCACCTCGTGGCGGATGGTGGCGTCATCCATCCGCTCCATATGGTTGTCGTGATTCATCGAGTGGTTTTCGATCTCGACGAAATCGTGCCGCGTGAGGTCCTTCAGCGCATCGCCGTTGTGGCGCGCGAAACGGCCGCAGGCGAAGACGGTGAAGGGAATCTGCTCGCGCAGCAGAAAGTCGCTGATGCTGCGGTCGAGGAAGGCGGGTGTCTTGGTCTCGCAGGCATCGAAGGTGAGCGCGACGATCTTGTCCTTCGGCGGGGCGGGAAGACGGGTGATGACGTCGTCGGCGAATGCGGCGCGCGGGCAGAGCGCGGCAGAGGCAATCAGTGCGGCGGCGTGGCGCCTAGAAATCGAGATCGGCATAGTGCGGCGGCGGGCGCAGGCCGGGCAACTGGTCCGCCAGCAGCGGCCGGAAACTCGGCCGCGACTTCACGCGCGCGTACCAGTCCTTGACCTCGGGATAGTCGTCCCAGGGCAAGTCGCCCATATAGTCGACCGTGGAAAGATGCGCGGCCGCCGCGATGTCGGCCAAGGAGAAGATTTCGCCCGCCAGCCATTTCCGCTCATCGGCCAGGCGGCCGAGATAGGCGAGGTGCTGGCCGAGATGCGCGAAGCCCGTGCGCACGGCCTGCGAGTCGGGACCGCCGGTGTAGCCCATCTGGCGCTTCACCACTTTTTCGCCGACCAGGTTGATCGTCACTTCGCGGTTGAACTTGATGTCGAACCAGTTGATCAGCCGGCGCACCTCGGCGCGCACCAGGAGATCATTGCCGAGCAGCGGCGGGTCTTCGATCTTCTCGTCGAGATATTCGACGATGGCGGCGCTGTCGGCCAGCACCTCGCCGCCCGGCTCGATCAGTACGGGCACGTCATTGGCGGGGTTGAGCGCGATGAACTCCGGACGCCGCTCCCACACCGGTTCCAGCACCAGTTCGAAGGGCAGCTTCTTTTCCGCAAGGACGACGCGCACTTTCCGCGAAAACGGGCAGAGCCAGTGATGATACAGGGTGCGCATGATCCCGTGCCGCGCGCCTCAGGTGCTCTGCTGCGTCGGGCTCGAGTGGTTCCGCTTGTCGTAGGGATTGTGGAAGCGCGCGAGATAGGTCGGCACGACCGCTTCCGCGGCGGTGGGATCGATGCCGAGCGCGGCCAAGCCCGGCGCGCCCTCGGGCAGCAAGTTGTCTGTGGTCAGCAGACGCAGCTGGTCGGGCGTCAGCGGCTTGCCGGGGATGAACTGGAGGAAGAGGGCCAGGATCTGCGCCAAGGGCAACACCACAGGGATCAGCGCGCGGTCGCGCCGGGTGTAGGCCAGCACCATCTCGAGGACTTCCTGCATCGTGTAGACGCGCGGGCCGCCGAGCGAGAAGGTCTTGCCCGCGAGCGCCGGGTCGTCGATGCCCTTCACGATCGCCTGGGCGACGTCGCCGACATAGACCGGCTGGAAGCGCGCATGGCCGATCACCGGCAGCGCCGGACCCCAACCGGTCAACTGGGCGAAGCGGTTGAAGAACTGGTCTTCGGGACCGAACACCAATGACGGCCGCAGGATGACGGCACCCGGGCAGGCCTCGCGGACGGCGGCTTCGCCCTCGCCCTTGGTGCGCAGATAGGGCGACCGTGACGCCGGATCGGCGCCGAGTGCGGAGAGATGCACGAAGCTTTTCACGCCGGCGGCCTGGACGGCGGCGGCCACGGTGCGGGCGCCCTCGACATGCACGGCCTTCAGCGAATTCTTGCCCATCGGGGAGATGCGGCCGATCAGGTTGATCACCGCGTCGGAGCCATGGACCGCGGCCCGGACGGAGCCCGCATGGCGGATATTGGCCTGGACGGCGACGATCTGGCCGACATTGCCGGCCGGCTTCAGGAAATGGGCGTCCTCGGGCAGGCGGACGGCGATGCGGACGCGGTCGCCTTCGGCAGCGAGGCGGCGGACGAGATGGCGGCCTAGGAAACCCGAGCCCCCGAATACGGTTACCAACCGAGCCATTCGTCATCCTCCGCAGGGCTATACTGGGTTGCCCCGCACGCTATTCCAGGCGGTCTCTAAACGCAACCTTAAGGCCCGGCTTTTCAAAGCCTTCAATCATCTTTCTGCCTCGCAAAAGGATTTGACAAGGGCCGCCGTCACCAGTAACCCTCTCGCCCCTGGAGATGC
>CAZNZI010000914.1:0-1535 GCA_964577475.1 uncultured Rhodospirillaceae bacterium | reverse complement strand
GAAGAAACGCGGCAGTTCGCCGATATCGCGCGAACCCCATCCCGCCGCCACGGCAGCCGACAAGGTGGACAGCGCAGCCGCCGTGCAGGGCGTGGGCACGCCGGTCAGAGCCGCCGTCGCCACAGCGGACATGACGTCCTTGCGCAGGGTGGCGATATCGAGCGTGATCGCAACCTCGCCGCCGAGCAGGGCGGCCATCTTGCTGCCCAGGATCAAATTGGCGGTCGGTGCTTCGGTGAGAATGTTGAGCACCTGATCATCGGCCATGCCGTGCCGCGTGGCCAAGGCCAGCGACTCGCTGAGCGATTGAAGATAGGTTGCCAGTCCGAGATTGACGGCCAGTTTCATCGCACAGCCGCTGCCGGCCGGTCCCATGACTGCAACGCGGCGCGTGAGCAGATCGAGCACGGTTCGCGCACGCGCGATATCGGCTTGAGCACCGCCGACCAAGGCGAGCAGCTTGCCCTCTTTCACCGTGGGAATCGAACCGAGCACCGGACTGTCGATCAGCGCCGCGCCCTTGGCTTGGGCCTGCATCGCCAGTTCGCGGATCGTGGCCGGCTGAAGCGTACTCATTTCGATGAACAACTTGCCGCCGACGGCATCCGACAGGAGCCCGCCTTCGCCGAGATAGGCCTGCTTCACCCCGGCATCGTCGGTGATGATCGACAGGATGATGTCGGCGCGGGCGGCAACGTCCCGCGCGCTGCGGGCCGTGGATATCGCAGACCCGGCGGCGCGCATCGCCGCGTCGGCGATATCCCAGGCCACGACAGTATGGCCGTGTTCAATCAGGCGCGCGCCGATCGCGCGGCCCATCCGCCCCAACCCGATCAACCCGATCTGCATTGCCGGCACCGCTTTCCCCATCCGCGACTGGACTGCACTGCGGCTCTCTATCACCGCATCGCGAGACAGCGCAAGAATGCGCTGACGGCATGGGGACCGCCCTTCAGGATGCCGCCGCGTCCCTCGGCTTGATGATATTGCCGTCGGGATCGCGATAGATCATGTCGCGCCATAGGGCTTCGATCTGGTCGGGAGTCACGGTCACCGGCAGGTCTTCGATGGTGCCGCGGAGCGTGGTGATCGAGCGTTTGTTGTAGAAGAAGAAATGGAATGCTTCTTCGAGAGCACCCGCGAGCGAGAGGGCGGCGAAGCGCAATTGCGCGCCCTCCAATCCGTCCCAGCGGCCGCGCTCATCCAACGCGCGCTTCAGTTCGCTCAAATCAGCCACTGCGCCCCCTCATCCGAAAAATATCGGGGAACATCGCGTGCAAAGGCAATTCGAATGTGCCGGCCGATCGTTGCGCGAGACGCGCCGTGGCCGGTTATGCCTGCGTGAAATCGCGATTGCGATGCTGCGCCAATGGCTTACGAACGGGCTATATCAGATATATTACATATAAAATAGATCAGTTTATGTACCAAGCGCACATATAAATCGCGCCCCGACCTGCGCCTACTTGTCCCAACACGGGCGGAAAGCCCCAGGGACAAGAATTGGGGAGGGCGGTTTTTGGCGTCCACGGATT
>CAZNZI010000913.1:0-2073 GCA_964577475.1 uncultured Rhodospirillaceae bacterium | reverse complement strand
GCGCCCTGATCGACGCCGGCGCCACGTCCGCCTCGCGCGAACTGTTCCACCTGTCGTCCACCGACAAGCTGCGGGTGTTCGTGCAACTTCCCGAAATCTATTCGCGCGACGCCCACACCGGCGACGCCGCGACCTTGACGCTCGACGAGTTTCCTGGCGAGAACTTCAAGGGCATTCTGGTCCGCACCGCCAACGCGATCGATCCGGTGCAACGCACCCTGCTGGTCGAAGTGGATGTCGACAATGGCGACGACCGGCTGCTGCCCGGCTCCTACGCCTTCGTCCATCTCAGCCTGAAACGGACCGTGCAGTCGGTGACCGTGCCGTCGAACACACTGATCTTCCGTAAGCAAGGCCTGCGCGTCGCCGTGCTGCGCGAGGGGCACGCCAGGATGGTCCCGGTGACGATCGGCCGCGACTATGGCGACCGGGTCGAGATCGTCTCCGGCCTTCAAGTCAGCGACCAGGTGATCCTCAATCCCTCCGACTCGCTGCTCGATGGGGCCGCGGTGCAAGTGGCTGCATCGCAGCAGGTCGGTTCGGCGAAATGATACGCCTTCGCGTTCTTCTCCCGCCGCTGGCCGCGGTGCTGACGGCCGGCTGCCTGCTCGGCCCCAAATATCATCGGCCCGTTCTACAGGCGGCGCCCGCCTATCGCGAGGCGCCGGCCGGCAACTTGGCCAATGCGGGCGCGTGGAACAAGGCGCAGCCCGCCGATACGGCTTTGCGCGGCAAATGGTGGGAAGCCTTCGGCGATCCCGATCTGAATGCGCTGGAAGAGAAGGTCGCGGTCTCGAACCAGTCGCTGCAGGCGGCCACGGCGCGGGTTCGGGCCTCTCGCGCCCTAATCGGTTATGCCCAAGGCGCAGAACTGCCGACGATCACCACTGGACCGAACGCCAATTCGATCCGCTTCTCCGACAACCGGCCTTATTTCGGTAATACGCATTCCACCGGCGATTTCGTCCTGCCCTTGAGCGCGGCCTACGAGGTCGATCTGTGGGGCCGCATCGAACACAGCGTCAATCAACAGGGCGAGGAGGCACAGGCGACCGCCGCCGACCTCCAGACGCTCAGCCTTCTGCTGCACGCCGAACTGGCCCTCGACTATTTCGACCTCCGCAGCGCCGACTCGCAGAAGAAGCTGTTCGACGACTCGGTCAAGGCCTTCACCGATGCCTGGCAGTTGACGCGCAATCGCGCCGAAGGCGGCGCCGCGCCCGACTCGGACGTCGCCCAGGCCAAAACCCAACTCGACACCACGCGCGTCCAGGCGACCGAGATCGCCGTGCAGCGCTCACAGTTGGAACACGCGATCGCCGTGCTGATCGGCGAGCAGCCTGCGGGGTTCAAACTCCCGCCTGCGCCGCTGACCCTGCATCAGCCCGCGATCCCGGTCGGATTGCCGTCGGAACTGTTGCAGCGCCGGCCCGACATCGCCGCAGCAGAGCGTCGCGTGGCTGAAGCCAATGAGCAGATCGGCATCGCCAAGGCGGCCTATTATCCCTCGCTGACTTTGGGTGCCTCGACGGGTTTCGAAGGCACCGCGCTCAACAACGTGCTCGCTTGGCCGAGCTTCTTCTGGGCGGTGGGTGCGACGATGACTGAGACGCTGTTCGACAATGGCCGGCGCAAGGCAAGCTCCGAGGTGGCGCTCGCCAATTACGATGCCTCGGTCGCGAATTATCGCCAGACGACGCTGACCGCCTTCCAGCAGGTCGAGGACAACCTCGCCGCGCTGCGCATCCTGGACGAAGAGGCGCGACAGCAGGACGAAGCGGTGGCTTCGGCAAAGCATTCCCTGGAGCTCTTCACCAACCGCTATGTCGGTGGCCGCGATACCTATCTTCAGGTGGTGACGGCCCAGAGCGTCGCGCTCAACAACGAGCGCAATGCGACGGACATCCTGCGCCGCCGGATGGAGGCGAGCGTGCTGCTGATCAAGGCGCTGGGCGGCGGCTGGAACGCCAAGGAACTGCCGCAACTCGACGATCTCAAGAAGACGAAGGGGTAGGGCGGACGCGATGCGCATTCTGATGATCGGCGCGGGCGGAACCGGCGGCTATCTTGGCG
>CAZNZI010000912.1:0-1691 GCA_964577475.1 uncultured Rhodospirillaceae bacterium | reverse complement strand
CGGCAACATCTTCCGCCGCGCCATCCTGTCACCCGAGATGGCCGAGGGCTTCCAGGCCTTCCTGCAGAAGCGCCCGCCCAACTGGCCGCGCGACTGAGGCGCTCGCGCGTCGCCGCAGTCGCCGTGCAAATCGCCGAGGATGCGGCGGCCGCGGAAGGTGCGGCCGCCATCCATCGGAAGCGCGAGCCAGGCCAGTGCTGCACCAGGACCGGCGCCATGTTCGCAGGTAGGCTGGAACGAAGAACTAGAGCACCGCCAGGGTCTGATCGAACAGCATGCTCATGCTCACGCCGCGACACCGAGGAGCGGATTGCCGCGCCCCGATCTCTCCCTCCACGGCTCGAGCGCCCGTCAGGCGTCGAGCCGCGCCGCGGATCGCACCGCCCTGTGAGAAACCGGTCCCCTCAGGCGACCGCCGCGGCCGGCCGTTCGGCGCGAATGCGGAAGCGGTTCTCCAGCTGCGCCAGCTTGTCGCGCACGCCGGTGTACTCGAGCTCCGACATCGGCAGCATGGCCGCGCCGGCGAAGCCCTGGCGCCGCATCTCCATTGCCTTGCGCGCGATCTGCGCGCGCACCTCGTCCCAGAACGGATGGGCGAACGCATCGGCCGGCTCGGTCAGCACGCCGTCGTGCACGCAGAACGCCGCGCACGACACCAGCGGCGGCCCATCGAAGTACGAGGTCGCCGAGTTCAGCCGCACCGGCATCAGCGGCATGTTGTGCGAGCCGCGCATGCCGCCGGCGACGAAATGGCCGATGGCATAGGGTGCCAGCACTTCACCGGTGGCGGGGAAATCCTTCTGCGTGCGCACCAGCATCACCGGATCGTCCTTGCCGGTGTACTTGCCGGCGATGTTGTGCAGGCGCGAGGTCGCGACGGCCACCGCCTGCTCGCCGCTGGCGCGCGACCACACCGACTCGACCACGAAGCGCTCCGGATCGCGCAGCAACGCGGCGAGATCGTAGATCTCCTCCGGCGTCACCAAGCTCGATCACCCGATCGCCGGTGGTGTGGCTGACGTCCATGACCACCCAGCGAAAGCCCTTGCCGATCGCCGGCGAGAGGATCAGCCCCGGGCACGTCATCACGTCGGCAAAGGCCAGGAACAGCGGCAGGTTGAAGGCCCCCGGATCCGTCTTGTCGGCGGCGAAAAACAGAAACGGCTCGTTGGGCCGTTCGTCGATCTCCATTTCGGCTGCAGCGGGGCCCATGCCGGTGACGTTGCCGGCGAACGATTCCTTGAGCAGGTCCTGTCCGGCGCCGTACAGGCCCTGCGTCTTGGCGACCGCGGTGCCGGCCACGAATGCATCCCAGGCGAGCTTGTGAATGCGCGCGCTGGCGACGCCTTCGCGGTGCGTCATGAGAATCGCGATGTCGTCGCCGGTGTGACTGATGTAGCGATCGCGGATCAATGCCCCGCCCTGCGACACGCTGTCGGCGACGCTGTCGATGAGTCGCTGTGACGGCGTGAGGTGACCGCCGATCGATCCGATATCCGCCTTGATGACGCTCAGCGTGGTCTTCATCGCGATCCCGTCCTTGCGCTCTCTTGCTCCCTGCATGGAGCAAGGTGTGCGCCAGCACGCCGGCGCTGCGGCGCGCACGCCGGACCTGAGCGGATACGATGCATGCCTGCTGCGGAATCACAGGTCTGGGGACGCGCCTTCTCGAAAGCGGGAAAGGACCAGGC
>CAZNZI010000911.1:0-14454 GCA_964577475.1 uncultured Rhodospirillaceae bacterium | reverse complement strand
GCCAGAAATGGACCACGCCCTCCTTGGCCGAGCCGAGGCCGCGCACCTTGGCGAGCGGGGCGCGCATGCTGGTCTTCTTCTTGTCCATCGTGTCCCTCCCGCTCAATGCGCCAGCGCGGCGATCCAGGTCACGACCGTGAGAACCACGGTGGCGGCCAGGACGATGCCGTTGGCGCGGCGGGCATCGGCCAGTTCGAAGCCCTTGCCGATATCCCAGAAGAGATGGCGGATGCCGTTGCACTGGTGGAAGTAGAGGGCCACCGACCAGACGAACTGCAGGAGGTAGCCGTTCCTGGTGCCGAGGAAGTCACTCATCCCCGCCCAGGCTTCCGGGCTGTAGGCGCCGCTGCCCAGCCACGCGGCCAGCAGGATCGTGCCGACGACCAGCGCCACCCCGGTGATGCGGTGGGTGATCGACATAACCGCAACCAAAGGCAGGCGGTAGACCTGCAGATGCGGAGAGAGCGGCCTGGTGCGGGCGGTCATCGGGCGGTCTCCAGAAGGCGGCCGAATAATTTCACATATGAAGTTTCTGGTTTATCCCCAGGCACTTGGGAAGTCAATCCGCGCCCGGGTGAAGCAACGGTGACAGGCGCGCCCGGCATGGCTCGCCATCATGTGGTCTGCGCCGTGATTTCGGTCAGCACGGCGCGCAGCCGCGGCGCGGCGAAGTCGAGGAAGGCGCGCAGTTTGAGCGGCAGGAGGCGGCCCCCGCCATGGACGAGGTGGACGGGGATGGGCGGCAGTTCGAAATCACGCAGCAGGATGCGCAAAGCGCCCGCCTTGAGCGCCGCCGCGGTCTGGTAGGAGATCACGCGCACGAGGCCGACCCCCGCCACCGCCGCGTCGACCGCCGCCTCGGCGCCGTTGACCGTGAGGCGCGGATGGATCGGCGTGGTCATCTCGGCCTTTCCCTCACGGAAGAGCCACGCATCGGCGGGACGGACGCTGTCGAAACTGATGCAGTCATGCGTGGCGAGATCGGCGGGCGTTTGCGGCGTGCCGCGCGCGGCGAGATAGGCGGGACTGCCGACCACGATGCGCCGTACCTCGCCCAGCCGTGTCGCGACGAAACGGCTGTCGGGCAAGGCGCCGATGCGGAGCGCGAGATCGACATGGTCCTCGGCCAGGTTGACGATGCGGTCGGCCAGCGCGAGCTGGATGTCGATCGCGGGATAGGCTTTCAGGAAGGCGTTCACCACCGGCAGCACATGCATGCGGCCGAACGCGACGGGCGCCGTGATCACCAGCTCGCCCTTCGGCGCCTGATATTCGCCCGTGGCCTGACGCTCGGCTTCGTTGACCTCGTCGAGGATGCGGCGCGCGGCGGCGAGATAGACCTGACCGGTTTCGGTGAGCGACAGGCGGCGCGTCGAGCGGACCAGCAACCGTGTCTTCAGATGGGCTTCGAGCTCGGCCACCTTGCGGCTGACGGTCGGCAGCGGCATACCCAGCCGGCGGGCGGCGGCGGACAGGCTGCCGGCCTCGACCGCCGCGAGCAGGACTCCCATCGCCTCCAGCCGGTCCATATAGTCTCTCGAAAATTGAGAGGATAACTCCCAATTATGCGGTCTATTCTCCCATTTTGAAAGTTCTTACATTTGAGCTCGAGCCGCAGAATTGTATCTTCTACTGTTTCAATATCTGTGACTCACCGTTCTGCGCTGCCCGTGAACCCTCCGTCGCGGGCGGCGCAGACTCGAGCCAGGAGTCGCGATCATGGACATGCACGCCGACACCCTTCACGCCTTCACCAGCGACATTGCCTTCACGCCGACCGTGAAGGCGATCCAGAGCCGGCTGGGCTCGCGGCGCAGCTACCAGCGGGTGGAGGAGAACGGGTCGTGGGCGGCGGCGATCACGCCCGACCTGGGCGCCTTCATCGAGGCGCAGACCAGCGTGTTCCTGGCCACCGCCAACGCCGAGGGCCAGCCCTACATCCAGCACCGCGGCGGCCCTGCAGGCTTCCTGCGGGTGCTCGACGAGCACACGATCGCCTTCGCCGATTTCGCCGGCAACCGGCAGTACATCACGATGGGCAATCTGGCCGACAACCCGAAGGCCTATCTGTTCTTGGTCGACTACGTGCATCGCCAGCGCGTGAAGATCTGGGGCACGGCGCGGGTGATCGAAGACGACGAAGCCCTGCTCCACCAGTTGATGCCCGCGGGCTACCAGGCACGGCCCGAGCGCGTGATCCTGTTCACGGTGGCGACCTGGAGCGCCAATTGCCCGCAGCACATCCCGCAGCGTTTCGAGGCGGCCGATGTGGCGGCGGCGCTGGACCTGCGCGACAAGAGGATCGCGGAACTGGAGGCCGAGATCGCAAGCCTGAAGGCAACGCCAGCGCCCGCGACATAATCGTCGCGCGGTCCTATATGATCACGCGAGGTCCCAACAAAAGGAGCGGCGCGTGGACAGTCAGGCAGGCAAGACGGTTCTGGTGACCGGTGCAACCGACGGCGTCGGCCGTCTCGTGGCGCAGGACCTGGGCGCGGCGGGCGCGCGGGTGCTGGTGCATGGGCGTGACCGCGCGCGCGGCGAGCAGGTGGTGGCGGCCATCGCGAAGTCCGGCGGCACCGCTGAATTCCTGCAAGCCGACCTCGGTGAACTCGCGCAGGTGCGCAAGCTGGCCGAGGCGGTGAATCAGAAGACGAAGCGCCTCGACATCCTGATCAACAATGCGGGCATCGGTTTCGGCACGGCCGGGCGCGAGCTGAGTGCCGACGGCCATGAACTGCGCTTCGCCGTCAACTATCTCTCGGGTTTCCTGCTCACCCATCTGCTGCTGCCGCTGATCCGCGCCAGCGCCCCGGCGCGGATCGTCAACGTCTCATCGGCCGGCCAGCAGGCGATCGACTTCGCCGATGTGATGATGGCGCGCGACTACGAAGGCATCCGCGCCTATCGCCAGAGCAAGCTCGCGCAGATCCTGTTCACGGTCGATCTCGCAAAGGAACTCGAAGGCTCGGGTGTCGTCGTCAACAGCCTGCACCCGTCGACCTTCATGGACACGACGATGGTGCGCCAAGCCGGCGTGAAGCCGCTCAACACCGCCGAGGACGGCGCGAGGGCGGTCCTCAACCTCGCCGTGGGGCCCACTGTCGCCGGCCGCAGCGGTCTCTACTTCACCGTGATGAACGAGACCCGCGCCGACCCGCAGGCCTATGACGCGGCGGCGCGCGCCAAGCTGAAGGCGCTGAGTTTGGAACTGACGGGGCTCAAAGACTAAGTCGTGTGATAGGCCCCTACCCTCCCGCTGTCGCGGGTCCCTCCCTCCCCCGCCTGCGGGGGAGGGCCGGGGTAGGGGCTCTTACGGCGCCAGGCCCGCCTCTTCGACCAGGAGCGCGATCTGCTCGGCAAGGCCGACAATGCGCTGGGCGGCTGTGACGTGCGGCTGTTCGACGAGCTTGCCGTCGAGCACGGTGACGCCCTTCCCTTCCGCCTCGGCTGCCATGTAGGCGGCCATCACCTTGCGCGCGTCGTCGAGATCGGCGGCGGTCGGCCCGTAGACGCGGTTGGCCATCTCGATCGTCTTGGGATGGATCAGCGTCTTGCCGTCGAAGCCCATCAGCGCGCCTTGTTTGCAGACGCGCTCGAACCCCGCATCATCTTCCAGGTCGAGTTGTACACCGTCGAGACAGGCGAGCCCCGCCGCGCGCGCGGCGAGCAAGACGTGGCCGAGCGCGGGCAACAGCGGTGCGCGGTCGGCGGCATGGCCGGCATGAAGGTCCTTCATCAGGTCGGTGGTGCCCATCACCAGGCAGGCCATGCGCGGGCTGGCATCGGCGATCGCTTCCGCGCGCAGCACGCCGCGCGGCGTCTCGATCATGCACCAGATGGCTAGGCCATCGGGCGCGCCGCCGGCATTGAGCGAGTCCTCGGCCTCCTTCACCTGCGCCGCACTTTCCACCTTGGGCAGCAGCACCGCATCGGCGCCGGAATTGGCAGCGGCCATCAGGTCGTATTCGCCCCATTGCGAGGCGAGCGCGTTGACGCGGATCACACGCTCGCGCCGCCCATAGGTCTTCGAGCCCGCCGCCTCGACCGCCTGGCGCCGCGCCGCGTCCTTGTTGGCCGGCGAAACCGCATCTTCGAGATCGAAGATGATCACATCGGCCGGCAGGCCGCGCGCCTTCTCGATGGCGCGGGCCTTGTCGCCGGGCACATAGAGCGCACTGCGGCGCGGGCGGAAACTGGTCGGCATGGTGGAGACTCCGGATGCTGCGCTAATCTGCGGTCATCGTGATCGCGCATTCTGGCGAGGGTAAGGCGAGACCGCATGGCCACTATACTGTCCATCCAATCCTGGGTCGCCTATGGCCATGTGGGGAATGCGGCCGCCGTCTTTCCGCTCGAACGGCTGGGCCATGAGGTCTGGCCGATCCACACGGTGCAGTTCTCGAATCACCCGGGCTATGGCGGGTTCAAGGGCAAGATATTCGATGCTGCTCATGTCGCCGAGCTGGTGGCGGGACTCGCTGAGCGCGGCCTGTTCGCGCGCTGCGATGCCGTGCTGTCGGGCTATCTCGGCGAAGCCGGGACGGGTGACGCCGTGCTCGACGCGGTCGCCCGCATGCGCACGGCGAATCCGAAAGGCCTTTTCTGTTGCGACCCGGTGATGGGCGACGACAAATCGGGTTTCTTCGTCCGGCCGGGCATTCCCGACTTCTTCCGAACCCGCGCGATTCCGGCAGCGGATATCGTGACGCCCAACCGGTTTGAGCTCGAATATCTGACGGACACCAGGATCGGCAGCCTGGCCGATTCCGTCCGCGCCGCCCGGCTGGTCCAGGCGCGAGGACCCGCGATCGTGGCTGTGACGGGGCTGACGGCACCGGTGGTCGACCCAGGGCATATCGGCGTGCTGGCCGTGGTATCGGACGCGGCCTGGCTGGTGGTGACCCCTGAACTCGGCTTCGACCCCGCGCCCAACGGCACAGGGGACCTGTTTGCGGCGCTGTTTCTCGGCCATCTGCTAGCGGGGCAAGAACCCGAGGGCGCCCTCGGCCGTGCCGTCTCGGCGCTCTTCGCTGCCCTGGAAAGTGCTGCGGCGCAGGGATTGCGCGAAATGCCGCTGACTCGAATCCAGGATCGGCTGGTGCGGCCGGACCGATTGTTTGAGGTCCAAACCGTCCCGATCTGAATTCCCGTCTCAAAATATTAAAAAGTATGACCAACGCCTTGTCCCGGTTACGCTTTATTAAGATGCGCTGGGGTCTGATCGGGTCAATAATACGGTCACCCGCGGTTGCGAATGCCGCTTTCGGGGCGTAGATTGGCGCGCTATGGGGCTTAAGCTCGACAAGATTAACTTCATGATCGTGGACGATAACGCCCCGATCAGAAGCATGGTGCGGCAGGTCTTGCGCGCCATGGGGGTCGTGCTTGTCCGCGAAGCCGCCGACGGGTCCGACGCACTGATCCAGATGCGCACCGAAATCCCCGACATCCTGGTCACCGACTGGGTGATGTCGCCGATGGACGGGATCGAGCTCACCAAATACATCCGCCATTCGAAAAACAGCCCCAACCAGTTCATGCCGATCATCATGGCGACGGGCTTCGGCGAGCGCAGCCGCGTCTTCATGGCGCGCGATGCGGGCGTCAACGAATTCCTGGTGAAACCGCTGTCGGCCGCGGCACTCTTCACGCGCATCAGTGCCGTGATCGAGCGGCCGCGCCAGTTCGTGCGCGTGGGCGAATTCTTCGGTCCCGACCGCCGCCGCCGCAAAGAGGACTACGCCGGCGACGAACGTCGCGGCAAAGGCCCGCCGAAGGATGGCGGCCAGAAGTCGTCACCGCAGGCGGCGATGACCCAGAACGAGATCAATCAGGTCTTCAACCCCTGATTTCCGCTCGCTGCGCTGCGGCACGGAGCGGGAACAGTCCTCCATTTCGATTTGCGCAGAGGGCTGCTTGGCCCTATGACTGAGCGCATCCTGGGTGCGACGGCCGCCGCCGGTCGTCGTCGTGGGAGAGCCGGTGTGTCGACGGGAACCCAAGATCCCGCGAGCACTGCGCCAGGGGGGCGACGGCTTCGAGAGCGGAGGTGATGGAGACTTATTTGTTTGCCCGGGGCATCGCCATGGGCTTCGCCCTGTCGATTCCCGTCGGCCCGATCTTCTTGCTGTGCATCCACCGCGCGCTCGCCAACGGCTGGTTGACGGCGTTCCTGTCCACTTTGGGAGCCGTGATTGCCGACTGCATCCTCGGCACGGCGGCGGCGCTCGGCAGTTCGTACATCGCGCCCTGGGTCGAGCATCAGCAGATGTATCTGCGGCTCGGCGGCGGTGCCTTCATCGTGCTGGTGGCGGTCCGCAGTTATTACGCGATCCTGTCGATGGAACCCGAGGCGCGCAAATTGGGCCTGTTGCGCGAGTTCACCTCGAGCTTCCTGATCACGATCTTCAATCCGGTGAATTATTTCGGCGTACTCGGCGTGTTCGCTGCCGTCGGCACCTTCCATTCCGACGAGATGCAGTCGCTTGAATCGCTCGCGCAGCTGGTGATCGGCGTGTTCGCAGGTGCGGCGTGCTGGTGGCTGGTACTGGCCGCCGCCACCGATGCGGCGCGGCGCAAATTCTCGCAGCGCGCCGTGATCGTGCTGAACCACGGCTCGGCCGCGCTGCTGGCCATCTTCGGCCTGGCCATCATGGCCAGCGCCGTGTTCGGCCATCCCGACTGGTGGTGAAGTAAAAATCCCTCTCCGCACGAAGTGGGGAGAAGGATGGGACCCAATCGCCTCGCGATTGGGAGGGTGAGGCGTGCTTGCGGCACGACCACCTCACCCGCTCGCTAACGCGCGCACCCTCTCCGCCTTGAAGGCAGAGAGGGTTTGGAACGGCCTTACTTCAAATAGTCCTTCACCAGCACTTCAGCGATCTGCACGGCGTTGAGCGCGGCGCCCTTGCGCAGATTGTCCGAGACGCACCAGAACGACAGGCCATTGGCGATGGTCGGGTCCTTGCGGATGCGGCTGACATAGACCGCGTCTTCGCCAGCGGCCTCGAGCGGCGTGACATAGCCTTCATTGGCGCGGTGATCGACCACGACGACGCCCGGCGCCTTCTTCAGCAGATTGCGCGCCTCGGTCTCGTCGACCGGATTCTCGAATTCAACATTGACCGCCTCGCCGTGGCCGACGAAGACCGGCACACGCACGCAGGTTGCGTGGACGGCGATATTGGGATCGAGAATCTTGCGGGTCTCGACCTGCATCTTCCACTCTTCCTTGGTCGCGCCGTCGTCCATGAAGACGTCGATATGGGGAATGACGTTGAAGGCGATCTGCTTGGTGAAGCGCTCGGGCTTGATCGGGTCGTTCACGAAGACCGAGCGCGTCTGGTTGAAAAGCTCTTCCATCGCTTCCTTGCCGGCGCCGGACACCGACTGATAGGTCGAGACGACGACGCGCTTGACCTTCCACTTGGTGTGCAGCGGCTTCAGCGCCACGACCATCTGGATCGTCGAGCAGTTCGGGTTGGCGATGATGTGCTTCTTCTCAAAGCCGGCAATCGCACCCGGATTGACCTCGGGGACGACCAGCGGCACGTCGGGGTCCATGCGGAAGTGCGAGGTGTTGTCGATCACGACGCAACCGGCCGCGCCGGCGCGCGGGCTGTGCACCGCGGAGACCTTGGCGCCCGGCGAGGAGAGCGCGATGTCGATCCCCTTGAAGTCGAACTTGGCGAGATCCTGGACCTTCAACTCGTCGTCTTCGCCGTAGCTGACTTCGGTGCCGGCCGACCGCTCGGAGGCGAGCGCGTACACGTCGTCGGCGGGGAAATCCCGCTCGACCATCGTCTTCAGCATCTCGCGCCCCACATTGCCGGTGGCGCCGATGACCGCGACCTTGTAACCCATGACTTTCGTTCTCCAGTTCGGGAGACCAATGAAAAAGCCCGCTGGGGGCTTTCCCGCGGGCCTCGCATTCGTCAGAAACGCGCCGTGCCCGCTGCTAGGTCGGGGTCTTTTTCTTCGTGGCGGTGGTGGTGGAGACGAGCAGGATGGCCCCGTCCCGGCGGGACAGGCTGCGGCAATCCAGGTGCTGGACGCTCGACAAAGCCATCGTGAACGCACTCCGTAAGGCCGCGAGATGTAGCCGACCGACCGGCCCCTGTCCAGGGGCATGCTCGATTTTTGGGCTTATGCCTTCAAGTCGGGGATGCGGTGCTTGCCGTCGGGGCCGAGCGGCATCGGCTTGACCCAGAGGGCGGCCGAGACCGGCAGGGTGGCGTAGAGATGGGGGAATTTGGCCCCGCCGCGCGAGACCTCCCATTTCAGCGTGTCGCCGAACTGGTCGCCCTCGACCGCGATCAGCACCAGCCCGTCCTGGCCCTTGAAATGGATGGCCATGGTTTCGGCCGTCTGCTCGGCGGTCGAGAAATGGAGATAGCCGTCCTTGATATCGATCGGCATGCCGGTGAAGACACCGGACCGTTCGGCCTCGGCCCAAAGAGCGGCCGTGCTGATTTTATAGATGAGGGTCATTTAATCATCCAACGTCATTGCGAGGAGCGACGCGACGAAGCAATCCAGGGCCGTGCCGCGATCCTGGATTGCTTCGCCTTCGGCTCGCAATGACAGGTGAACGTTATTACCGCGGCCGCGGCGGCTCGTCGTCCCAGGGGAAAACCAGCCAGATTTCCTGTTCGATCGGAATCACGGTCGTGTCGACCGCGTCGGCGCCCTTCGGCTTCACATAGACCGTCGCGTAATGGGCGTGCGGCAGCATGCGGCGCAGCTGGCGGAACGTGTTCCCGGTATCGACCAGGTCATCGACGATCAGCCAGCCGGTGCCGTCGCCTTCGACCGGCTTCAGCACCGTGACCTCACCGTCGCGCTGCACTTTCTCGTCGTAGCTGACCATGCAGACCGTATCGACGAGGCGGATGTCGATCTCGCGGGCGACGATCGCCGCCGGCACGAGGCCGCCGCGGGCGACCGCGATGATGCCCTTGAACGGGCCTTTCGCCTTCAGCCGGTGCGACAGCATCACGGTATCGCGATGCAGCGTGTCCCAGCCGATCTTGATGTATTTGGCGGCGGTGAAATCCTGGGCCATGACCGGTACCGGCGAACGCTACAACGCGACCTTAGCGTACGTAGACGTCCACCTCGCCGTTGCCGGCGGTGGGGCTGCTCGCGGTGGACTGCCGCACCCGGTCATTGCCGAGGCCCATCTGGGTCAGCGAACGCACCACCGAGTCGGCATTGCGCCGCGAGGTGGTTTCGCTGATCGCCGAGGAGCCGGGCGTGCCGCTGCTGGAGGACACGGCGACCACTTCGAAAGTGGCGCTGGGGCGGCGGTCGAGCGCGCCTTTGACGGCCGTATAGAGCGCGTTCTCATAGGACACGTTCGGACGGTCGAAGCGGATCACGACCAGCGGGCGTTCGCCGGCGACACTGGCGAGCGTCGGCTGCATCACGCCGCCGATGGTGCGGCTGCTGGAGAGCGACGAGCCGTAGAGCTGGCCGTTCTTGATGGCGAGCGCCAGGACGTTGAGGTCGTTGCGCGCGCTGGCGATGTATTGCTGCTGGCGCTGGATCGAGGTCGAGAGCTCGCCGAGCAGGCGGTCGATGCCGACCGTGGTGGCGTTGGTGTCGTCTTCGAGCGCGGCGAGGCGGCGGAAGTCTTCGTCGACGCCGCCCGAGAGCGAGCGCGCGGCGCGCACCGAGTCGAGCAGGTAAGCGGCGAGGCTCGCGTCGTTACCGACGTCGCTCGCCAGCTTGTTCATCTGGATCACGTCGCCATTGATACGGTCGAGCTCGCCCTGCGCCTCGCTCCACTGGCGAGTCAACACCGGGTTGCCGGGCGTGGTGCCGAGCTGGAGATGCGCTTCGATCGCGGCGATGGTGCCGTGATAGACCTCGGAATCGGCCACGATCTGCTGGTTGATCTGCTGCATCTGGCCGCGCTGCGTGCTGATCGTGGTCTTCAGACGCTCGAGATCGGAACCGAGTTGGGCCGCCTTCTGGCCGACGATCGTGCTGCCGGACGAAACGGTCGCGGTCTCAGTGCGGGGCGCCGGAGCCGGCGCAGGCGCCGTGGCAACCGGTTCAGCCGCGGGAGCCGGAGCCGGAGCGGCCTTCTGCGGAGCGGCCGTTGTCTCGGCCCCCTGCTCGGGCGGGAACAGCGCGTCGTTGATCGTCGAGCACCCGCCTAAAGCGAGTGCCGCTAGTACGGTGACGACGTAATGCTTGCCTGAGCCCATCGGAAACAACACCCCGGTCGCGCGGGGTCGGTCAGATACCCCGCAGTGATCGCTATGGAGAACAACACGTTTTCGGATTTTGCGCTTCCCCCGCAAATCGCCAGCGAAGTCTACCCAAAGCCCCAGACGGTCACAAGCCTGGAATCGTGGCGCTTCAGCGGGCTAGCAGCCATGCCGACGGCCGGTTCTACCCCCGGAGCATGCGCCCTCTAGGCGTCTTGACCGCACGCTATATACCAAAGACTATAAGAATACCGAGGGCGGGTCGGACCTGCCCTTTGGATCGGTTCGGACCCATGGGAGGGGCTATGAGGGGCTTGGTTCAAGGCATTTGGTTGTTGACCGCGGTTTTGGGACTGACGGTTACGGCACCCGTTCTGGCGCGGGCGGAAATCCAGGTCTTCGCCGCCGCCTCAACCACGGAAACCGTTAACGCCATCGGCGCCCTCTTTGCCGAAAAGAAGCTGGGGACGGTTAAGGCCAGCTTCGGCGCGTCTTCGACCCTGGCCAAACAGATCGAGAACGCGGCACCGGCTTCGGTCTTCATTTCGGCAGATGAGAAGTGGATGGACTACCTCGACAAGAAGAAGCTGCTGGTCCCGGGCACCCGGGCCGACATCCTGGGCAATGCGCTGGTGCTGATCTCGCCCAAGGAAGGCCAGGCGCCCAAACATGTGCCGATCGGCCCCAATTTCCCCCTCGCCCAATTGCTGGGCGACGGGCGGCTCTCGGTCGGCGATCCCGAGCATGTACCGGCCGGCCTTTATGCCAAGGCAGCCCTCGAAAAGCTCGGGGTGTGGGACGCGGTGAAGGGCAAGCTGGCCGCCGCCCAGGACGTGCGCGCGGCGCTGGCCTTCGTCGAACGCGGCGAGACGCCCTACGGGATCGTCTATGCGACGGACGCGATCGCCTCGTCGAAGGTGTGGGAAGTCGGCATCTTCCCGGACGACAGCCACCCAAATATCCTCTATCCGGCGGCGCTGATCGCGGGCCACGATTCGGCCGAGGCGAAGGCCTTCCTCGATTTCCTCAAGGGACCCGAGGCGACGGCGATCTTTGCGAAGGCCGGATTCCGGAAGCCGTGTAAAAGTGGGGCATGTCCAGCCTCCTGACGCCTCTCGAGCTTGAGGCGCTTCGCCTTAGTCTGCTGATTGCGTTCTGGGCCGTGCTGGGCGGATTGCCCGTGGCAATCGGCCTCGCATGGCTTCTCGCGCGTCACCGTTTCGCCGGCCGCGCGCTGCTCGACGGCGTCGTGCATCTGCCGCTCGTCCTGCCACCGGTGGTGGTGGGCTACGGGCTCCTCGTCCTGCTCGGCCGGCGCGGGCTGATCGGGCACTGGCTGCATGACGATCTCGGGATCACGCTCGCCTTCACCTGGGAGGGTGCGGCGGTCGCCTCGGCGGTGATGGCGCTGCCCCTGATGGTGCGCGCGATCCGGCTTTCGATCGAAGCGGTGGATCGCGGGTTGGAAGCCGCCGCCTCCACCCTCGGCTCGTCGCGCGCCGATGTGTTCTTCACCATCACACTCCCCCTCGCCGCGCCGGGCGTCTTGATCGGCGTGGTGCTGGGCTTCGCGCGCAGCCTCGGCGAGTTCGGCGCGACGATCACCTTCGCCGGCAATATCCCCGGCGAGACACGTACCCTGGCCAACGCGATCTATACCCTCACCCAGATCCCCGACAGTGACGCGGCGGCGGGCCGGCTCTGCCTGATCGCGATCATCCTTTCGTTGGCGGCCCTCCTTGCGTCGGAAATCCTGGCGCGGCGGCTCGGCCAGCGCCTGACGGGCCGCGACCATGCTTGAGGTCGCCGCCAGGTCGCAACGCGGCGCCTTCGCGCTGGACGTGTCATTCGTGACGGGAGACGCGCCGGTCACCGCGCTGTTCGGCCGCTCGGGCGCTGGGAAGAGTTCGGTCATCGCCGCCATCGCCGGGCTGCTGCGGCCCGACGCAGGACGTGTCGCGCTCGGCCAGGATACCCTGTTCGATTCGCAAAAACGGATCGACTTGCCGCCGCCGGCACGGCGCATCGGAGTCGTCTTCCAGGATTCGCGCCTCTTCCCGCACATGACCGTGCGCAACAACCTGCTCTATGGCTGGCGGCGCACATCCGCCCATCGCAGGCTCGATCTCGCAGGCGTGGTCGAACCGCTCGGCATCGGTCATCTGCTCGAGCGGCGGCCGGCGACGCTCTCGGGCGGCGAGAAGCAGCGTATCGCGATCGGCCGCGCCCTTCTGGCCAATCCGCGCCTCTTGCTGATGGACGAGCCACTGGCCTCGCTTGACGGCGAGCGCAAGGCGGAACTGCTGCCCCTGCTCGCCCAACTGCCGCGCGTTTTCGCGACCCCCGTCATCTATGTCAGCCACGCGCTCGACGAGGTGCTGCGCCTGGCCGACCGGCTAGTGCTGCTCGACCAGGGCCGCGTGCTGGCCGAGGGGACGGTCGAAGACGTCGCCAACCGCACCGATTTCGCGCAGATCGCCGCGCTCGAAGGCGGACCCGACGCCTTCACCGTAATCGCCGCGACCATCCGCGACCACGACGAGGCCGCCGCGCAGACCCAACTCACCTTCGGCGGACGGACCCTGACCGTGCCGCTGACCGGCGGCGCGGTGGGCGACCGCGTGCGATTGCGCATCGCCGCCGGCGACGTGATGCTGGCCCTCGCCCCGCCCAGCGGTCTCTCGGTGCGCAATGTGATCGCGGCGCGCATCGTCGCCCTGAACGAAGTGACGGGGATGGTGGACGTGATGCTCGATGCGGGCGGTCCGTTGCGCGCCCGCATCACCCGCGCCGCCCGCGACGAACTTGCCCTCAAGCCGGGCATGAGCGTCTACGCCCTGATCAAGAGCGCGGCGATGGCGGGCAGTGTGGGCTTGCGCGCCGTCCAGGCGTCCTAGCGATTCGACAGCGCCCCGTTCGGGCGCGTAAACTCCGGGCATCGAGGAAGGTGTACCGGATGACCGATTTTCCGAAAAAGACCGTGGCCGACTGGGAGAAACTGGCGAGCGCCGATTTGAAAGGCGCATCGCCGGACACGCTCGTCTGGCAGACGCCGGAAGGGATCGCGGTAAAGCCGCTCTACACGGCCGCAGACCTTGAGGGATTCGAAGACGTCCGCTCGCTGCCAGGGTTTCCGCCCTATCTGCGCGGACCGCGCGCGACGATGTATGCGCACCGCCCCTGGACGATCCGCCAATATGCCGGCTTCTCGACCGCCGAGGAGTCGAACGCTTTTTACCGTAATAACCTTGCGGGCGGTCAGACCGGACTCTCGGTCGCTTTCGATCTCGCCACCCATCGCGGGTACGACTCCGATCATCCGCGCGTGGTCGGCGATGTGGGTAAGGCGGGCGTGGCGATCGATTCGGTTGAGGACATGAAGATCCTGTTCGACGGCATCCCGCTCGAGAAGATGAGCGTGTCGATGACGATGAACGGCGCGGTGCTGCCGGTGCTGGCCGGCTATATCGTCGACGCCGAGGAACAAGGGGTGAAGCCCGCGCAACTTGCCGGAACGATTCAGAACGACATTCTGAAAGAGTTCATGGTGCGCAACACCTATATCTACCCGCCCGCCCCTTCGATGCGGATCGTGGCCGACATCATCGCCTACACCGCGCAGAACATGCCGAAGTTCAATTCGATCTCGATCTCCGGCTATCATATGCAGGAAGCGGGCGCGACCTGCGTGCAGGAACTGGCCTTCACGCTCGCCGACGGGATCGAATATGTGCGGGCGGCGCAGGCGCGCGGATTGAAGGTGGACGATTTCGCCCCGCGGCTTTCGTTCTTCTTCTGCATCGGCATGAACTTCTTCATGGAGGTCGCCAAGCTGCGGGCGGCGCGCCTGCTCTGGGCGCGACTGATGAAGCCGTTCGAGCCGCAGAACCCGGTGAGCCTCGCGCTGCGCACCCATTGCCAGACCTCGGGCGTCAGCCTCACCGAGAAGGACCCCTACAACAACGTCATCCGCACCACCATCGAGGCGATGGCGGCGGTGCTGGGCGGCACGCAAAGCCTGCACACCAATGCGCTCGACGAGGCGATCGCGCTGCCCACGCCCTTCTCGGCCCGCATCGCGCGCAACACGCAGTTGATCATCGCGGAAGAAAGCGGCATCCCGCACGTGGTCGACCCGCTGGGCGGCAGCTATTATGTCGAGGCGCTGACCGCATCGGTCGTCGCCGAGGCGCAGAAGCTGATCGACGAGGTCGAAGCGCTGGGCGGCATGACC
>CAZNZI010000910.1:0-9561 GCA_964577475.1 uncultured Rhodospirillaceae bacterium | reverse complement strand
GTGGAAGAGGGCACGGATGGTCATCGCCTCGCCGCCTTCCGGGCGACCGGGGCGCGATGAGGCGTTCCAGGCGAAGATATCGAAATGCGCCCAGGCCGTGTCGGCCGAGACGAAGTCGGCGAGATACAGCGCTGCTGTGATCGCGCCCGCAAAGCCGCTGCTGCCGGTGCTGCTGATATCGGCGACCTTCGAGTCGAGCCATTTGCGATAGGGCTTCCACAACGGCAGGCGCCACAGCGGATCGGAGACGTCCTCGCCGGCATCGGCGATGTCGCTCGCAAGCCTATCGTCATTGGTGAACATCGCGGGTAGTTCAGGGCCCAGCGCCACGCGCGCCGCGCCGGTCAGCGTGGCAAAATCGATCAGGAGTGCGGGCTTCTCCGCATCGGCTTCTGCCAGGCAGTCGCACAGGATCAACCGTCCTTCGGCGTCGGTATTGCCGACTTCGACGGTTTTGCCCTTGCGCGTCGCCAGCACATCGAGCGGCCGCATCGCGTTGCCCGCGATCGCGTTCTCGACAGCGGGCACCATCACGCGGAGGCGGACTTTCAGCTTCGCGTCCATGATCATCGACGCGAGGCCGAGCGCATGGGCGGCGCCGCCCATATCCTTTTTCATATTGAGCATGCCGCTCGACGGTTTGATGTCGAGCCCGCCCGAATCGAAACAGACGCCCTTGCCGACCAGTGTCACCTTCGGCGCACGCGGATTGCCCCAAGTGAAGTCGATCACCCGCGGCGCGCGGGTCGAGGCGCGTCCGACCGCATGGACGGCGGGGTAGTTCGCCTTCAGGAGCGCATCGCCGACGGTGATCTTCAGTTTGGCCTTGTGTTCGCGCGCGAGCTTGGTCGCGGCGGCAGCGAGTTCCGCCGGGCCCATGTCGTTGGCGGGCGTGTTGACCAGATCGCGGACCCACGCGATTGCCTGGGCGGCGCTCTCGACCTGCTTGCGATCGGCGCCGGTCGGCCAGACGAGCTTGGCGCGCGCCTTCTTATCGGCGGGCTTGTAGCGGCCGAAGCGATACGCAGCCAACGCCCAGGCCAGCGCGGCCCAGTTCGCCTGCGATTGTACGAGCGTGCCATCGATGCGATAGGTGCCGGCCGGCAGCTTCGCAGCCAGTTGGGCCCAGCACCACGGATCATCGCGGTCGAGGCCGAAGACGACACGTGATGGCGCGCCTTTGACGCTCGGCAGAATGCAGACCGATCCGCTATCGGCCTTGAAGCCGTTGCTCTCGACCCAGGCGCGGATCGCGGCCGGCTGCTTGCGCAGCCAGCCGGGGAAACCATTGGCGTCGAGGGCGGTGATCGGAACGGCATTGGCGGCGCTCGTGGTGAGCGTCACCGTCGAGTCGGACCGAATCATTTGTTGTGGGTGACCGAGCCGATGAGCGACAGCAGTTCGCGCCGCGTGGTCGCATCGCTGCGGAACACGCCGAGCATGTGACTGGTCACCATCGACACGCCCGCCTTGTGCACGCCGCGCGTGGTCATGCACTCGTGGGCCGCGTCGATCACCACGGCCACGCCGCGCGGCCGCAACACCTTCTGGATCGTGTTGGCGATCTGCACGGTCAGCTTCTCCTGAATCTGGAGGCGCCGGGCGTAGACCTCGACGACGCGCGCCAGCTTCGATATGCCGACGACGCGGTTGCTGGGCAGATAGGCGACGTGGACCTTGCCGATGATCGGCACCATGTGGTGCTCGCAGTAGCTCTCCATGCGGATATCGCGCAGCAGCACCATCTCGTCATAGCCTTCGGTCTCTTCGAAGGTGCGGCGCAGGATTTCCTCGGGATCGGTGCCATAGCCTGCGAAGAATTCTTCATAGGCACGGGCGACGCGGGCCGGTGTCTCTTTCAACCCTTCGCGGTTCGGATCATCGCCCGCCCAACGGATCAAAGTGCGGACGGCCTGTTCGGCTTCGGTGCGCGATGGGCGCACAATATCTGCGCCGCGTTTGGTGCGGGCGGCGGAACGGTGCTTCAATGCAGCTGGTTTACGTACGGTCACGGCGAGGCCCCATTTTTATGTCATGCAGTCCTACGCCCGACCGGGCGGTCTGACCGATATGGCCCTTTGTTACACCGGTTGCAAGGAGGGCTTGTGCCTAGAGCCTAGTTCAGGCGCACTTTTTGGTGCGGGCTGTCGAGCGAAAAAGCCGGAATGGCGATGTCGAATTTCTCGCCGCCGGTGGTTTCCATCTGATAGCTGCCGACCATGAAGCCCGACGGCGTCGTCAGCGGCGTGCCGCTCGTATACTCGTAGCTGCCGCCGGGCTGCAGTACCGGCTGCTCGCCCACCACGCCGGCGCCCTTAACCTCCTGAACGCGGCCCATCGAATCGGTAATGCGCCAGTGGCGGCGCAGAAGCTGCACGGTCTCTTCGCCCTTGTTCTCGATCCGGACACGATAGGCCCAGACGAAATGCGCATCGCGCGGCGAACTCTGTTCCTCGAGGAACGTCGGCCGCACGGTTACCGTGATGTCGTGAGTGGTTTCCGTATACATGGGCGAATTCACCCCTTCTAGGCGGGCTCCGCCAGCCCGGCACTGTCTCTTTGCATATCTTAGAACGCAGCGCCCTTTTGTCCAGACGCAGATATGAAAAGGGCGCCGGCTTCTCATAATCCGGCGCCCCATTTATTGACGTATGCGTCGAGATTGGGCGGTTACTGGCCGCTGAACTCGATCACCGCGCGGCGGTTCTTGGGCTCGCGCACGCCGTCTTCGGTCGGCACGAGCAGATCGGTTTTGCCCTTGCCTTCCATCGTGATGTTGGCGGCCGGTATGCCGTCTTTGATCAACTCACGGTCGACGCTGTTGGCGCGGCGCACCGAGAGCTTCAGGTTGTACGGCACCGTGCCGACGGTGTCGGTATAGCCGGTTACCTTGATCTTCACATTGGCGCCCGCCTTGATGGCCTGGGCGGCGGTCGAGATGATCTTGTGCGCTTCGGGTGTCAGGTTCGACTTATCGAAGTCGAAGAACACCATGTAGTTGGTCGGTGCTGGCGCGGCGGCGGCAGGAGCCGGCGCGGGCGCAGCAGCGGCAGGCTTCGGCATGCCCAGCAGCTGATCCATCGCCGTATTGAAGTCTTTCTTGCACTCGTTGATCTCGTCCTGCTGCCAGCCTTCATGCTGCTCATGCAGCCAGCACTCGTATTTGACCTGGGCGGTGGCGGTCAGCTGCGGTGCGCGGGTCGGCGCGTCGCTGCCCAGCACCTGCATCAAGCGGCCGCGCGCGTTGGCAAGATCCTGCGCAGCCTGCGGATCGTCGATGCTCCAGTTGGCCGGATCTTCGGGCTGGTCGATCGTGCCTTCGACTGCGTGCCAGCCCTTGCGCGCATAGAACTGCTGGGCGAACCAGTCGTATTCGTTGGCTTCTTCTTGGGCGAATGCCTTGTATTCGTTTGCCAGCGCGGCTTTGAAATCGCTGCCGGCGGGCGGGTTCTCATTCAGACGGTTGAGGTAGACGGTCGTGTTCGGAAAGTCGGCGCAGGCGGCCAGTCCGAGGAGGGTAAAGGGAACAGCAAATTTCAGGGCGGTTTTCATGTTTCTTCTCCTTGTCGTCATTGGTCGCGGGTGGGCGACCTGAATTCACCACTCTTCTCTCGATCGTGTTGTAGCCTTGCCGCTGCTCCCGCGTCTTGCTCAGGCGTCGAGGGCGTGCGTCAGATCTGCCAGCAGATCGTTCACATCTTCGAGTCCCACCGACAGACGCACCATGCCTTCACCGATGCCCATCGCTTTCTTCTCGTCCGGGCTGCGGCTTTGGTGGGTGGTGGTCCAGGGATGGGTGATCAAACTCTTGGCGTCGCCGAGGTTGTTGGAGATGTCGATCAGCGCGAGCTTGTTCAGGACGCGGAACGCATGTTCCTTGCCGCCCTTGATCTCGAAGGAAACGATACTGCCGCTGCCGCTCATCTGGCTTTTCGCCAAGTTGTGCTGAGGATGGTTGGGAAGCCCCGGATACAGCGTCCGCGCCACCGCGGTATGCGCCGCAAGGAATCCTGCGACACGTTCGGCGTTGGCACAGTGACGGGCGACACGCAGTTCCAAGGTTTCCAAGCCCTTCAGCAAGACCCAAGCATTGAAGGGAGACAGTGTGGGTCCTGTGTGGCGCAAGTATGGCGAAAGTACGTCTTCTATGTACGACTTCTGGCCCAAAATCGCACCGCCCATACAGCGGCCCTGGCCGTCGATATGCTTGGTGGCCGAATAAACGACGATGTCGGCCCCCAGCTGCAGGGGTTTTTGCAGCAGTGGGGTCGCAAAGACGTTGTCGACTATTAACCTTCCGCCCGCGGCGTGGGTCAGTCTGGCCACTTCGGCGATGTCGATGATCTCGAGGGTCGGGTTGGCTGGGGTCTCGATAAAGACGGCCACCGTCGGCTTGGCCAGGGCCTTGCGCCAGGCATCGATGTCGGCGCCATCCACCAGCTGAACCTCGACGCCGTAGCGCGGCAGGAGTTCGCCGACGATCCACAGGCACGATCCGAACAAGGCCCGGCTGGCCACAACCCGTTGGCCGGCGCGAACTTGGCTCAGCAACGCCGAACTGACGGCGGACATGCCCGAGGCCGTCGCCCGGCAATCTTCGGCGCCTTCCAAGGCGGTCAGGCGCTCTTCCAACATGCGCACGGTTGGGTTGCGGAAGCGGGAGTAAACGAACCGCTTGCGGGTGCCGTTGAAGCTCTCCTCGGCCTCCTCCGCGGTGTCGTAGACGAAGCCCGAGGTGAGGTAGAGTGCTTCGCTGGTCTCGCAGTTCTCGCTCCGGTTCAGGCCGCCGCGGACAAGTTGGGTCGCGAGGCCCCAGGCGTCAGGTGAATTCCCGCTCATTCGCGTTCTCCGTGCGCAACAAAAAAGCCCGGGCCAGAAGAGGCCAGGGCTCGGTAAGCGCACAGGACCCCTTTAGCCGATTATTTAACGTGGCCGCAAGCTGGGCGCCAAATCACCACGTGGGCCAACTGATAGCTCTACGAGCCCTGCCCGTCAAGCGCCCCGCTCCAAGCCCGGCACAGCCTTTGTCACGCACTTTCTCGGCGCGACAACCCCATTGCGCCCCGATAAAATGAAACCGCGACCCCATGCCGGCGACGGGATGGCGGTCCGCCACGCAGCCTCAGGGGTCCATAAGGACGAAACGGGTATGCCGGCCGACGGCGCGGGACAATACGAACTCGATCTGTCGCAAGCGGCGAGCGGTCTCGTGCGCGTCCAATTGGCCGGCACGTGGCGCATCGCCGACGGCTTGCCTTCGGCCGAGGCCGTGCGCGGCGCGCTGGGACGGGTCGGCGGCTCGCCGCGCGTGACGCTCGATGCCGGCCACGTCGCTGGGTGGGACAGCGCGCTCGTGACCTTCGTCCTGCAGCTCGTGACGGTTTGCCGCGAGGCGGGCGCACCGGTCGATCTCGCTGGTTTGCCGGAAGGGCTGCGCCGCCTCATCGCGTTGGCGACCGCGGTGCCCGAACGCAAGGACGCGGCGCGGACATCGCCCCACCTTCCTCTGGTCCAAGCGGTCGGCCAGTGGGCGCTTCACTTCTACGCGGGCAGCGCCCAAACCCTCGCGTTCTTCGGCCAGGTCCTGACGGCATTCGGCCGTTTCCTGCGCGGCCAGGCCAGCTTCCGCCGCTCCGATTTCCTGCTCTACGCGCAGGAGGCCGGCGCCCAGGCGCTGCCGATCGTCACCATCATCTCTCTGCTGCTCGGACTGATCATGGCCTTCGTCGGCGCGATCCAGTTGCGCCAGTTCGGCGCGGACATCTACACGGCCAATCTGGTCGTGGTGGCCATGTCGCGCGAGATGGCGGCGATCATGACCGCGATCGTCCTCGCCGGCCGCACCGGTGCCGCCTATGCCGCGCAGATCGGCACGATGCAGGTGAACGAGGAGGTCGATGCGCTGACGACGCTCGGCATCTCGCCGATCGAGTTCCTTGCCTTGCCGCGCATGCTGGCGCTGATTCTGATGACGCCGCTGCTCTGCGTTTACAGCAATCTGATGGGGCTGATCGGCGGCTACGCTGTGGCGATGGGCATGCTGAACGTGACCGGCCCCGCCTATCTGCATCAGACCGTCAATGCCGCGCATCTCAGCGACTTCACCATCGGCATCGTCAAGAGTGCTGTCTTCGGCATGATCGTCGCCTTCTCCGGATGCCTCAAGGGCATCAATTGCGGCCGCAGCGCGGCGGCGGTGGGCGATGCCGCGACGGCGGCGGTGGTGGCGGGTATTCTCTACATCATCGTCAGCGACGGCATCTTCGCCGTCATTCTCAACTTCCTGCACATCTGAGCGCGGATATGGCCGATACCGACATCCGCATCGAAGTCCGCGACCTCGACATGGCATTTGATACATTCGTGGTTCAGCGCAACATCAACTTCACGGTGAAGCGCGGTAGCGTCTTCATCGTGATGGGCGGCAGCGGCTGCGGCAAAAGCACGCTCTTGAAGCACATGATCGGTCTCGAGCATCCGGCGCGCGGCGACATCTATTACGATGACGAGGGATTCTGGAGCGCGACGCCGGAGCGGCGTCAGGAGATCAGCCGGCGTTTCGGCGTGCTCTTTCAAAGCGGCGCCTTATGGAGTTCGATGACACTCGCCGAAAATGTCGCATTGCCACTCCATCAATATACCAAGCTTGCCAATAAAGAAGTCGATGAACTGGTCTCGTTCAAGCTTTCATTGGTCGGCCTCAGTGGTTTCGAAGGATACTATCCATCCGAGATCAGCGGCGGCATGCGCAAACGTGCTGGGCTGGCACGAGCGATGGCCCTCGATCCTGACATCCTGTTCTTCGACGAGCCCTCGGCCGGGCTCGATCCGATCAGTTCGAAAAGGCTCGACGACCTGATCCTTGAACTGCGCGACAGTCTGGACGCAACCATCGTTGTCGTGACACACGAGCTCGCGAGTATTTTCGACATTGGCGACGACTCGATCTTTCTCGATGCGGAAACACGGACGCCGATCGCCCACGGCAACCCCCGCCAATTGCTGAAAGAAACCAAAGATCCGAAAGTCGCGGCGTTCCTTCGACGCGGCATCGATGCCACGGCCGCACAATAGGATCGGTCTGATGCGCAAGAGGGAAACGATATGAGCAAAAAAGCCAGTCCTGCGCTGGTCGGGTCGTTCGTGATCGGTGCGATCGTTCTGATCATCATCGCGGTGGTTGCGCTCGGCAGCGCCGATCTCTTCCGCAACCGGCCGCGGGCCGTCGCCTATTTCCAGGGCTCCGTGAACGGCCTCGCGGTCGGCGCGCCTGTCACCTGGCTCGGCGTGCGCATCGGCTCAGTCACCGAAGTGCGCATGGATTTCGACGCCCAGCGCCGTGCCGTCCGCATTCCCGTGTTCATGGAATTCGAACCGGAACGTGTGAACATCGTCGGGGGCGAAGCCGATACGATCAAGATCAAGGACCTCGTCAATAAGGGTCTGCGCGCTCAGTTGCAGTTGCAGAGCCTGGTGACCGGCCAGCTCTATGTCGACCTCACGATGCGGCCCGATACGCCGGCCCATTTCCAGAATCAGTCCAGCTTCATCACGCCGGAAATCCCCACCGTAAAATCCGAGCTCGACACCCTGAAGGAGTCGATCGAACGCCTGCCGCTGAAGGAGCTGAGCGAGACTGCCATGGGGACCCTGTCGAATGTCGACAAGCTGGTCACCTCACCGGAACTGAAGACCTTGCTCACGCAGCTCGCCGCCAGTGCCCAGGAATTGCAGGCGACCTTGCAGGACGTGCATGGACAGGTGAAGCCGGTGGCCGGCAGCATCGTCAACAGCACCAATGCGATCGGCACCGCGGCCAGCGGCATGGCGGATGTCGAGAAGGATCTGCGCGGCACCTTGGGCGAAATCCAGAAAACCGTGGCGACCACCAATACCCATGTCGAGAAGATGTCCGCCGACCTGCACACGGCGTTGCTGTCGGCCGATCAGAGCTTCCGCGAGGCGCAGGTGGCGCTGGCAGCCGTCAGTTCGCTGATCGGCCCCAATTCGGCGCAGCGCGCCGATCTCAATCAGGTGATGCGCAATCTCACCTATGCCAGCCAGTCGCTGCGCGGCTTCGCCGATCAGCTCGACCGCAACCCCAACGCGCTCCTCACGGGCAAGAAATGAGAGGGCAGAGAATGTCCATCCTGCGTATCGCCGCCGTTCTCGTCAGCGGCCTGATCGTCGCGAGTTGCACATCGACCGTGCCGCCGCCCAGGCTGTTCGTCCTCAGTCCGCTCAAATCGATTCCGGCGGGCGACCATGCCGTGGCCGGACCGTCGATTCTCGTCGCGCAGACACAGGTGCCCGACTATCTGGATCGTCCCCAGATCGTCGAGCGCACGACGGCGAACGAGTTGAAGCTGGTCCAGGCCGATCAATGGGGCGAGCGCCTCTCGATCAACATCTCCCGCGTCGTGGCGCAGAACCTGTCCGCGATGGTGCCCGCTGATGCCAATGTCGCGGTCGCAGCGCGGTCATCCTTGCCGTATGACTACCAGGTCGTGGTCACGCTCAACAATTTCGAATTGGATCAGAGCGGCGCCGCCGTCCTGGGCGGGCGTTGGTCGATCACCAATGCAGAAGGCACCAAGGAACTGGCGGCGGCCAATGTCTCGCTGCGCGAACCGGCGGCCCGTCCGGGCATCGTCGCTGCGGTCGAAGCGATGAATTCCAATCTCGGCTCGGTCTGCCGCGATATCGCCGCCGAGCTCAAGAAGCTGCCGGTGCCTGGTCCCAAATAGCAGGAATCATTGAGGCTTTTCGGGTGCGAAGGGGTTCCGGTGCGGCGCGTGATCGGCTATGATCGCCACATGCTGATGCCGTGAAGGACCGAGTTGATGACCGTTGTTACGTCCGCCGATGCGCAGACCCGCGCGATCCAGACGGGCTTCATGAACACACTTGAGCGCACCGAACCCAAGACGGTTCCCTATCGCCATTGGCTGATGACCGATGTGATCCCCGATAGCGCCGCGCGCGACATCGTCAATCTACCGATCACGGCGCCGGAGGGGCTGACCTTCAGCGGCCGCCGCGAGACCAATAATGCGACGCGCACCTACTTCGACGTGGCGACGCGCCAGAAGTTTCCGGTGGTGCGTGCCTTCGCCGAAGCATTTCAATCGTCCGAGATGGTCGCCTTCATCGAGCGGATCTGCGGCACTGCGCTCTCGGGCACCAGCCTGCGCGTCGAGTTCTGCCAGGATACCGCCGGCTTCTGGCTCGAACCTCACACCGATATCGGCGTGAAGAAGTTCACCATGTCGCTGTTCCTCTGCGAAGGCGAGGGAGCCGAGGACATGGGCACCGACATCTTCGATGCCGACAAGACGTGGGCCGGGCGCGCGCCGAGCCCGTTCAATTCGGCGATGTTGTTCATCCCGTCCAACATCACGTTCCACGGTTTCAAGGACCGCAAATTCCATACGGTCCGCAAGTCCCTGATCGTCAACTACGTGACTCAGGAATGGCGCAACCGCCACGAACTCGCCTATCCGGACACGCCGGTCCGCGGCCAGGCTTGATCCGGCAGGTGGCGCGCGTTAATGCGCGCCG
>CAZNZI010000909.1:0-2460 GCA_964577475.1 uncultured Rhodospirillaceae bacterium | reverse complement strand
TGAGCCTGGCGAGGTGCCGCCGTCGGAGGAATTGCTCGCGGCACGGATCCATCCCGACGATCGTGCCGCGGCCATCGCCTTGCACGAGGCGGCCTGGGCCGGCGACGTCAGCCAGACCTGCGAATACCGCCTGACGATGCCTGACGGAACAATCCGCTGGGTGCGCCGCGAGGGGACTGCCGTCCACGATGCCGGGGGCGAACCGGTCCGCGTGATCACCACACTGATGGACATAACCGCGCGCAAGCAGATGGAGACGGCACTGGTCGAGGCCGCCGAGAAACTGCGGCGCAGCCAGGAGCATCTGCAACGCGCGCAGAGCGTCGGCGCGATCGGCAGTTCGGAAGTCGATCTGCGCACCGGCGAGGTTTATTGGTCGGACGAATTCTCCCGTCTTCTCGGATTCAACCCGGCGGTGTTCAAGCCCAGCCATCAGGCCTTCGTCGAAGCGATCCTGCCCGAGGACCGGTCGAAGCTGGTCTCGCGCGAGGCGATGCTGCGCCAGAAGGGCCCGCTGCCGCCGGTGGAACTGCGGGTAAAGCGGCCGAACGGCCAGGTGCGCTGGCTGCAACGCCATGTGGTGGTGATCCGCGATTCGGAGCAGAAGCCGACCAGCATCCTGTTCACCCTGCAGGACGTGTCCGAGCGGCGTCATATGGAAGCCGCGCTGATCGCCTATGCCGAAGAGGTGCGCAGCAGCCGCGAGCATCTCAGCCGCGCGCAAAGCGCCGGCCGGATCGGCAGCATCGAAGTCAACCTGCGCAGCAATGCGCTGCATTGGTCCGACGAGCTTTATCACATCATCGGCATCGACCCGCAGGTGCAGCCCAGCCTCGAGGCCTTCCTGTCGCGCGTGCACCCGGACGATCGCGAATCAGTGCGCAAATCCGGCGAGGCGATCCTGGCCGGCCGGATCGTCGAGCCGACCAAATATCGCGTCCTGCGGCCCGACGGCCAGCTCGTGTGGTTGCAATGTGCGACCGAGTTCGCCCGCGACGGGAACGGCGTGCCGCTGAGCGTGGTCGCCACGCTGATGGACATCACCGCCGTCTACAAGGCGCAACAGGAGCACGCACAGCTTCAGGAACACATGGCGCATGCCCAGAAGCTCGATTCGCTGGGTGCACTGAGCGGCGGCATCGCCCATGACTTCAACAATCTGCTGACCTCGATCCTGGGCAGCGCGTCGCTGATCGGCGAAGACGATATGCTGTCGCCGCAGACGCGCCGGCTGGCCGATGCCGTGGTGAAGGCGACGCGCCAGGGCGCCGAACTGACGCGCCGGCTTCTGTCCTTCGGCCGCCGCCAGATGCTGACGCCGGTTCTGATCGACCTGAAAGCGGTGGCGGTCGATCTCGACGCCATCCTGCGCCGGACACTGGGCGAGCATATCGAATTCGACATCAAGCCGGCGGGCGGTGTCTGGACCGTGGAGGCCGACAAGGGGCAGCTTGAGGCGGCGATCATCAACCTGGCCGTCAATGCGCGCGACGCGATGCCGAGCGGCGGACGCCTCACCATTCAAATGGAGAACCGCGTCTTCGACAGCACCGATGCGGCCGAGCAGACCGGAGCGGTGGCCGGCTCCTTCGTCGCGATCTCGGTCAGCGACAACGGCGCGGGCATGCCGCCCGAAGTTTTGGAGAAGGCCTTCGAACCGTTCTTCACCACCAAGGACGAAGGCCGCGGCACCGGCCTGGGCCTGGCGATGGTCTATGGCTTCTGCAAACAGTCGGGCGGCTACGCCAACATCTATTCGGAACTGAACGAAGGCACGCGCGTCACGATGTTCCTGCCCCGCAGCGGCAAGGATACGCCCACACCCGCCGCCACATCCGAAACCAAAGCGAAGCCTTTGGCCGGCACCGAGCGCATCCTGTTGGTCGAAGACGACGAGATGGTGCGCGAATTCGTCGAGACCGCGCTTGGCCGGCTGGGTTACCGCGTCACCGGCCTGCACGACGCGCGGGCGGCGCTGGACTATATGAGCGACCCCAACATCCAGGTCGATCTGCTGCTCACCGACCTGATGTTGCCGGGCGGCATGAACGGCAATCAGCTCGCGGCGGAGATCGTCAAGACGCGGCCCAACCTGCGGGTGCTGTTCGCTTCGGGCTACACCGAAGACGCTCTGATCCGCCAAGGCCGCTTGCAGCCGGGGCAGATGCTGATTCCGAAACCTTTCGCCGGCCGCGAATTGGCGACGCGCGTGCGCAAGGTTTTGGACAGCTAAACGACGGCAGCCTTTCTCACCACAATCGTCATCGGACTGTCATCGGAATCCGCGCACGGCGGGATGACGCTCCCCGCGATTGGGGTTAGGTTTCGCACCTTCGTGCTGTCGCCCCAAGGTCCAAGGATTTCTCCCGTATGAGTCCCGCTTCCGGCCTGGCCTATCGCCGCGCCGTGCTCTTCATCGACGCGATCGGCACGATCAGCCTGTTCGCCGACATGGCCTAT
>CAZNZI010000908.1:0-1832 GCA_964577475.1 uncultured Rhodospirillaceae bacterium | reverse complement strand
AGCGCCGCCGCACACGGTCGAGGTCGGCCTCTGCGGCGCGTTCGATGCGCCCCATGACCTTAGCGAGCGGCCCTTCCTGCGGATTGGAGAACCCGGCCGTGCCTTCGAACAGGAGCGACACCAAAGGGTCGGCCAACAGGTTGCGCGTGTGGTCGGAAAGCGTGGACAGGAGCAGCAGCGGCGTGCCGTCGACATCGGTCGCGGTGGCCGTGAGCGACACATAGGCCCGCCCGTCGCCCGCCATCCGCGTGCCGAGTGCCGCCCGGTTGCAGGCGCGGATCAAGTGGCGCGCGGCCAGGGTCTGGCCATGCGCAGCAACGGGGGCGGCGACCGGTTCGTTCATGGCCGCGACCTTCTCCCGTGGCAAATCTGGGGTCAAGTTGTGACCGATTTTTTTAATATTAACAGTGATCTACGGGGCTTGGACGGAATTAAGGCAAGCGTACAATATTCTCGCCATAATGCTTGGGCCCTATGGGCCTCAGTTTCGGCCTCAAAAGGAGCAATAACATGGCCCAAACGATCGCTTTGGTGGACGACGATCGGAATATTTTGACCTCTGTGACCATGACCCTGGAAGCAGAGGGTTTCAAAGTACGCACCTATGCGGACGGCGCGGAAGCCGTGCGCGGCTTGACCACGCAGCCGCCCGATCTGGTCGTCCTCGACATCAAGATGCCGCGCATGGACGGGATGGAAGTCCTGCAGCGCATCCGCAAGGGCTCGGCCGTGCCGGTCATCTTCCTGACCTCGAAGGACGATGAAGTCGACGAACTGCTCGGCCTGCGCATGGGCGCCGACGACTACATCACCAAGCCGTTCTCCCAGCGCCTGCTGATCGAGCGTATCCGCGCGCTTCTGCGCCGCGGTGAGGCGATCCGCGATGCCAGCGACGGCGGTTCATCGCAGGTGGTGGTGCGCGGCGAACTGGTTCTCGATCCCGCGCGCCATGCCTGCACCTGGAAGGGCCAGGCCGTTGCGCTGACCGTCACCGAATTCCTGATTCTGAAGTCGCTCGCCAGCCGTCCCGGTCACGTGAAGAACCGTGACCAGATGATCGATGCCGCCTATGGCGAGAACATCTATGTGGACGACCGCACCATCGACAGCCACATCAAACGCCTGCGCCGCAAGTTCCGTGAAATCGACAACGAGTTCGAGCACATCGAGACCTTGTACGGCGTCGGATACCGCTATCGCGAAGACACGTGAATGTATTTACGCCTTTCCGGCGACCTCCGCCCACAGCTGTAGATGACAGCGACGATCCCGATGCGGTGACGGCGATCGTTCGGCGGCGGCCGAGCGACGCCAAAGCCGCGGAACGGGCCGCCGCCGCCCGCCGCCAGGTCCGCCGGCGGCGGGGCTGGTGGGTTTCGCCGCTCACGCGGCGCATCCTGGCGGTCAATGCATTGGCCCCGATCATCCTGGTGGCCGGCCTCTTCTATCTCGACCGCTATAAGCACGAACTGATCGACAACGACCTCGAATCGCTGAAGGCGCGCGCCGTGATGATGGCCGCCGCCGTCGGCGAGGGTGCGGTGATCGACAACGGATTCGACACGCCCATCCTCTCGCCGCAACTGGCCCGCCCGATGTTGCGCCGGCTCTCGCAACCCGCTCATGCGCGATCGCGGCTGTACATGCTCGACGGCCGGGCGGTCGCCGACAACCGCGTGATGGCGATCGACTCCAACAAGGCGGTCGAGGTGGAGGCGCTGCCGCGGCCGGATACGCTGTGGTCGTCTGGCGCCGTCCGTTCGATTCTCTACTTTTTCGGGACGCGGGTCGGCGGCGCCGCCGACCGCAACGTGCCCATCTACCGCGACAGC
>CAZNZI010000907.1:0-3713 GCA_964577475.1 uncultured Rhodospirillaceae bacterium | reverse complement strand
AGGCGTTCGCGAAGACCGTGACGCCGCAGCAGTGCGCCGACAACATTGCGGGGGCTTGGGAAAAGCTGACCGACAAGATCGGCCGCGAGCAGCAGGTCAAACTGTATAAGGCCTCGCTCGGCATGTAAGCCGGGAGAGACTGTTCCGCCTGCAACGGCTGGTGGCGCACCGCGTCACCAGCCGCTTCTTTGCCAGCCCTTCCCTTCATCGTGTATCGTTAAGCCGCCGCCGTAACGATCGGGGCCCAACAGGACAAACGGGGATGGATATCGCGTCGCCCACCAATCCGACCCAGAGCGCCGACGCCTTCGCCGGCCGGCGGGCGCTGGGCCGTGCCATCATCGGGCTGGGCACCGCGATTCTGATCGTCGTCGCCCTGATCCAAGGTCTTTTCGAGGCGGGCGCCATCGGCTTCGGCTTCGAGACCTGGCGGCCCGTCATCTATGCCTATCTTGTTTTCGCCGTGGCCCTTGGCTGGGGGCAGATTCTGTCGCGCGGCGAGCGCGGGCTGCAGGCACTTTTCATCCTGCCCGCTTCGCTGTTCACGACGGCGGTCGTGGTCTTCCCGACGCTGTTCGGCTTCTGGATCGCCTTCACCAACTGGAACCTGGCCTCGATCGCCGGGCGGCAATTCAACGGCATCGACAACCTGGTCCAGCTCTTCAGCGACAGCTATTACGGCAACGCGCTGCTGAACACGGTCTATTATGTGATCGCCGTGTTCATCGAATACGCGATCGCTTTCGGCCTCGCGCTGCTGCTGAACGCCGACATCCGCGGCCGCCGTTTCTTCCGTGTCGCCTTCCTGATGCCCTTCATGCTGAGCCCGGTCGCGGTCAGCTGGATGGTCGGCAAGTCGCTGATGGAGACGCGCTTCGGTCCGATCGCCAACCTGTTCCGCTGGCTGGGCGTCGACAATCCCGCCTTCTTCTCCTCGCCCTGGATCGCGCGCCTCAGCATCGAGGCGATGGATGCCTGGGTGTGGATTCCCTTCATCATCATCCTGATGCTGGCGGGCCTCCAGGCCATGCCCAAGGACATCGCCGAGGCCGCCGAGGTCGACGGCGCCACCGGCTGGCAGAAGTTCTGGAAGATCACTTTTCCGCTGATGCTGCCGATCTCCACCACGGCGATCGTGCTGCGTATCATCTTCAAGCTGAAGCTGGCCGACCTGATCATCAACGTGACCTATGGCGGCCCGGGCGGCGCTACGGACACGGTCTCCACCTATATCTTCCGCGTCTATCGCGACCGGTCGGCCGTCGGCTACGGCACCATGCTGGCGATGGTCTATCTCATCATCATCATCGTCTTCGTAACGCTCCTGCTGAACTTCATCAGCAAGCGCATGCAGAAGATCACCTGAGGAACGCCGTCATGGCCGCTACCCGTGCCGTCACCCCGTCCCTGATGCATCCGTCGCAATGGCGGTTGTTCGGCCGCGCCGGCATCTATGGCGCGCTGTTGATATGGACCTTCATCGCATTGTTTCCGCTGTTCTGGACGATCACGACTTCGTTCAAGCGGGGCGTCGACGTCACCCGCAGCCATCTGATCCCCTGGCTCGATTTCCAGCCGCTGTGGATCGGGTGGAAGTCGCTGGGCCTCTCGCCCGACACGATCAACGCCACCTCCACGGTGCGCGACGAATTCCTGTTCCGCCTCACCAACAGCATCATCACCTCGATCGGCGGTTCGATCGCCGCGGTGGCGATCGGCACCTTGGCGGCCTACGGGCTCAGCCGCTTCGAATACAAATTCCTCTGGATGCGGAACAAGGATCTGTCGTTCTTCTTCCTGTCGCAGCTGATCCTGCCGCCAGTCTGTCTCGCGCTGCCCTTTCTGGTGCTCTACAAGGAACTCGCGCTGCTCGACACCACCGTCGGCCTGATCATCCTCTACACCCTGGCCGTTCTGCCGATCGTGATCTGGATCATGCGCGTGCAGTTCGACACGATCCCGATGGAACTCGACGAAGCCGCCCTGGTCGACGGTATGTCGCCTTGGGGCGCGTTCTTCCGCATCGTGCTGCCGATCGCGCTGCCCGGCATGGTGGCCGCCTTCATCATCTCGCTGATCCTCTGCTGGAACGAGTACTTCCTGGCCTCGCTGCTCACCAGCACCGACGCCAAGACGCTGCCCGTGATGCTGGCCAGCCAGACCGGTAACCAGGGCATCAACTGGTGGGAAATGGCCGCGCTCTCGACCGCTCAGATCTTCCCGCTGGTCCTGATCGGCATCTTCCTCGAACGCTACATCGTGAAGGGCCTGACCGCCGGCGCGGTGAAGTAGCTAGCGTGAAAATCACCGTTGCCGATTTTCCCAATGACGCGCCGGGCATCGCCGAGCAGTGGGAGCGGCTAGCAGCGTTCCTGGCCTTCGCGCCCACCGATGTTCTGGTTCTGCCCGAGATGGTGGCCGCGCCGGGGTTCTGGGTGTCGCCGAAATTCGATGAGACGGTCTGGCGCGCCGCCGTCGGCGCTCATGAAGCGATGGGCGCGCATCTCGAAAAGCTGAAAGCGAAATACATTCTGACCACGCGCCCCGTCGAGCGCGGCGGCAAGCGGCTCAACGAGACCTTCGTCTGGGCGCGGCGGCAGGCCGCGCGGGGCCAGCGCGCCAAGGCCTGGCTGCCGCAGCAGGAAGGCGGCTGGGAAGCCACCTGGTTCGACCGCGGCGAGCTGAACGTGAAGATGCGCGAGCAGGGCGAGCTGCGCTTCGCCTTCCTGATCTGCTCGGAACTGATGGTCAGCACCGATGCACGCCGCCTCGGCCAGGAGGGCGTGCAGTTGATCGCCGTGCCGCGCGCGACGGGTCCCCATGAACGCTGGATCGTCGCTACGCGGATGGCCGCCATCTCGGCCGGCGCTTTCGTCGCCAGCGCCAACCGCTACGGCGAGCCGCATGAGACCTTCGCGGGCGGCGGCTGGATCATCGGGCCCGAGGGCGACGTCCTGGCGCGCACGACGCGCGAGACGCCCTTCGTGACGGCCGAGATCGATCTGGCCGAGGTCGAGCGCGCGCGGGCCACCTATCCACGGAATGTGGCCGACTGAGCCGTTCCGCCGCGCAATAGTATCCGCGCCGGGTTTTGGCTAGCGTCGACCCATGGCCCACGATCACGATCATTCTCATCACGGCCATGATCACCATGGGCAACACCCTGGCGCTGCGCCGCGCAGCTATGGCTCGGCCTTTGCCATCGGCGCCGTGCTCAATCTCGGCTTCATCGCGGTCGAGGCCGCTTACGGCATCATCGCCCATTCGACGGCGCTGCTGGCCGATGCCGGGCACAATCTCAGCGATGTCCTCAGTCTGCTGATCGCTTGGGGGGCCACGCTGCTGGCGCGGCGCCGGCCCTCGGCGCGTTTTACCTATGGGCTGCGCAGCACCTCGATCCTGGCGGCGCTGATCAATGCGGTGGTGCTGCTCTTCGTGATGGGCGGCATCGCCTTCGAAGCCGTTCAGCGCTTCACCGAGACCCAGCCCGTTGCCGGCATTACGGTGATGATCGTCGCCGCGGTGGGGATCGCCGTGAACGGTGTGACGGCCTGGCTGTTCGCCGCCGGTCGCCACGGAGACATCAACATCAAGGGCGCCTTCCTTCACATGGCGTCCGACGCACTGGTCTCGGCCGGCGTGGTGATTGCCGGCCTGGCGATTCTGCTGACCGGCTGGCATTGGCTCGACCCGCTGGTGAGCCTGGTTCTGGT
>CAZNZI010000906.1:0-10023 GCA_964577475.1 uncultured Rhodospirillaceae bacterium | reverse complement strand
CCGCGCGGCAGCAGCGCCGCTTCGGCGCGCATGCCGGTTATGACAGCAACTTTCGGTTCATTCATCGATACCATCATAGAGCGGTTGTCATTTGACGCTCAAGGTCATACTCTATGCGTATGATCAAAAGCGTCAAAGGCGCGGCGACGCGCCAATTCATCGAGACGCGAAAAAGCAAATTTCGAGGTTTGAACGAGTCGCTAGCGATGCAGCGGCTGTCCGAACTCAATGCGGCAACGGCATTGAATGATTTGGGAAAGCTCAATTCCGTGGGATTGCACAAATTGAAGGGCAATCTCAAAGACTACTGGTCGATCGACGTCAACGGTCCCTGGCGCATTCTGTTCAAGTTCCGAGCCGGCGACGCTTATGAGGTGCATATCCATGACCCGCATCGGTAAACGAGACGACATCGTCTTCGAAATGCCTCACGGCCTTTCGTTGCCGCCTGTCCACCCGGGCCTGACCATCGCGGCCGAATTGAAAACGCGCGAGGTCACCGCTCATCGCGCCGCTTTGATGATGCGGGTACCGCCGAACCGCCTTGGTCTCATCCTGAATAGACGCCGCGGGATCACTGCCGATACGGCGCTTCGCCTTGCACGCCTGTTCGGAACTTCGGCACAATTCTGGATGAATCTGCAGTCGCAATACGATCTGGCCGTCGCGGAACGAGAGACCGGATCGAAAATCGCGAGCGAGGTCGAAGCCGCCTAACTAGAGCGCGTGAAGGATCGGCGCGAAATTGCCCGCGACGAGATTGCGATAGCGGGCCAGCGCCCAGAGCGGAAAATAGGCGCGGTAGCCGTGATAGCGTAGATAGAAGACGCGCGGGAAACCCACCGCGGTATAATGCGCTTCGTCCCACAGGCCTTCGTCATTGCGCGTCTTGAGCAGGTATTCGACGCCGCGCGCGACGGCCGGATTGCGCCCCTCGCCCGCCGCCATCAAACCCATCAGCGCCCAGGCGGTTTGCGACGGCGTGCTGACCGGCCCCTCGCCGCGCGGCTGGCCGTCCCAGTATGAACGGCCATCTTCGCCCCAGCCGCCATCGGCGCACTGTTTGGCGAGCAGCCAGGTCACCGCGCGCTTCACCTGCGGATGATCATGCGGCACGCCTGCGGCGTTCAAGGCGGCGAGCGTGGACCAGGTGCCGTAAACATAGTTCGTGCCCCAGCGTCCGAACCACGAACCGTCGCTCTCCTGGGTCTTCAGCAGGTAGTCGACACCCGCCTTCACCACCGGATCGTCGCGGCGCGCGCCGAGAGTCGAGAGCACCGAGACGCAGCGCGCCGAGACATCGGCGGTCGGCGGGTCGAGTAGCGCGCCGTGGTCGGCGAAGGGAATATGGTTGAGTTCGTAGTGCGTGTTGTCGATATCGAAAGCGCCCCAGCCGCCCTCTTTGCTGGTCATGCCGCGCAGCCATACCGCGCCGCGCTCGACCGCATCCTTGTGCTTGGCGCCGTCAACCCGGTCCATCGCCGCCATCACGGCCGCCGTGTCGTCGACATCGGGGTAATGCGGGTTGGCGTATTGGAAGGCCCAGCCGCCCGAAGCGAGACCGGGCCGCTGCACCGACCAGTCGCCGGCGAGATCGGTGATCTGCTTGGTCGCCAGCCAGTCGGCCCCCTTGCGTGCGTGAACGAGCGCGTCGTCGCTTCCCGCTTCCGCGAGCGCATGGCAGGCGAGCGCGGTGTCCCAGACCGGCGAGACGCAGGGCTGCACCCAGGCGCTGCCGTCGGGTTCCTCGATCACCAGTTTGCGCAAGGCGATCTTGGCGGTGACGAGCCGCGGGTCGGTCTTCGCGACGCCCAGCGCCTCGTACATCATCACGAGATTGGCCATCGCCGGGAAGATCGCGCCCAGCCCGTCCTCGCCGTTGCGGCGCTCGTCCGCCCAGGCATAGGCGCGCTCGATCGCGCGGCGGCGCATCTTCAAAGGTGCGAACGGCTCGGCGACATGCAGCACGACATCGAGGCCGCGGAAGACCGCGCCCCAGAACGAGCGGTCGCCGGTCGCGTGCCACTGCATCACTTCGGCCGGCGGCACGGCGAACAATTCCGCGATGCCGATCCTGAGCGGATTGACCGCGCGCGGCTTCAGCGCCATCAGCACCAGCAGCGGCACGATCACCGTGCGCGACCAATAGCTGACCTTGTCGAGATGGAATGGGAACCATTTCGGCAGCAACATGATCTCGACCGGCATCACCGGCACGGCGCGCCACGGCACCTGATCGAACAGCGCCAGCATGATGCGGGTGAAGACATTGGCTTTGGCGGCGCCGCCGCGCGCCAGCAAGGCCTCGCGGGCACGCTTCATATGGGGCGCGTCGGGCGAATCGCCGATCGCCTTGAGCGCGAAATAGGCCTTCACCGTGGCGCTGATGTCGAGATCGCCGCCGTGGAACAGCGGCCAGCCGCCGTGATCGGCCTGTATCGCGCGCAGGTATCTGCCGATGCGCGCCTCGAGTTCGGGCTCGCGCTCGTCGAGATAGTGGAGCAGCAGGACGTATTCGGCCGGGATCGTCGCATCGGCCTCGAGCGGGAAGGCCCAATGCCCATCGGCCTTCTGCCGCTTGATCAGCGCCTGGGCCGAATCCCTGACGACGCCGTCGAGGATGGCGGCGGTCGAGACGGCGTTGCCGGTTTCGCTAAACGAGCCCATGGCGCAGCACGTACCACAGCTTGACCGAGGACGGAACCCGCACCCGCGCATCGACCAGCACCCAGCTCTGCGCCTCCATCCGGTCGAGCAGGCCGCGATACATGGCCTCCATCAGCCGGGCCGGCCGCATGGCGCGACGCGAGCATTCTTCCATCGCCGCATCGGCAGCATCGAAATGCTCGCGCGCGCGGCGGCCGAGCTCTTCGCAGACCTTGGGCAGATTGGGATGGGCGAGGACCGTGTCCGGGTCACGCGCAGTGATGCCATGCGCGGTCAGCAACTCATCGGGCAGATAAAGCCGGTTGAGCGTCGTGTCTTCGCGCAGATCGCGCAGGATGTTCGTCAGTTGCAGCGCACGGCCCAGCGAGGCGGCCACGGCGATGCCATGGGCCGTCGGCTCGCCAAAGATGCGCACCGACAGACGGCCGACCGCACAGGCAACCCGGTCGCAATAGAGATCGAGATTGGCCTCGGAGGGCCGCAGTGTCTCGGCGCGTGCGTCCATCGCGCAACCGTCGATCACCGCCATGAAATCTTCGCGCGCCAATCCGTATTCGGCGACCGGACCGATCAGCGCTTTCGCCAGCGGATCATGCGGCTTCGCGCCATAGACACCATCGATCTCGACCCTCCAGCGGTCGAGGCTGGTGATCTTGGTGTCCGGCGGGTCGTTGCCGTCGGCGATGTCGTCCACCTCGCGGCAGAAGGCATAGACAGCGAACATCGCGTGGCGGCGCGGCGGATCGAGCAGCCGCATGCCCCAATAGAAGGAACTGCCTGACGAGCGGACGCGCTGGGTAATCAGCTCGACCAGAACCGGATCGTCAGTGGTGGGCGCGGGGCTCACGCGGCGCGCTCCCACGCACCGAGCAGACCGGAGACCGCGGCCAACAGCATATCCATCCGGCCCAGCTTGACCCGCTCGGCCAACGGGTCGCGCCGCGCCAGCAAAGCCATCAGCCGCTCCGCCAAAGTGACGATCACCGCCGACTCGCGGCGCAGACCGGGGCTCCTCACGCCGCCGGGCAATGCACGCGCCTGGGCGACCAGCGGCCGGGTGAGATCGAGACACTGGTCGAGCACGCGGCGCAGGGCCGGGCTGGAGGCCGGTGCCGAGAGTGCCGTCACGCCGATACCGGCGGCGGCCAGCAGATCCTCGGGAATGTAGACGCGGTCGATCTCGCGATAGTCGTCGGCACAGTCCTGCAGATGATTGATGACCTGGAGCGCGTTGCACAGCGCATCCGAAGCGGCCCAGGTGTCGCGCGATTCGCCATGGAGGTCGAGCAGGAACCGCCCGACCGGCGAGGCCGAGAGGCGGCAATAGGCCATCAGCTCGTCCCAGTTCGCATAGCGCAGTTTGGTCGCGTCCAGCCGAAAGGCATCGAGGAGATCGCGGCAATGGGTCGCCGGCACACCGGTCGCAGCCAGCGTCACCCGCATCGCCGCTGCCGTCGGCGCGTCGTCGCCGGAGGCGCCGTCGAGCACCGCGCCCATCCGGTCGAGGCGGCGCAGCTTCTCGTCGGCGCTGAGATCGGACGCATCGGCGATGTCGTCCGCGTTCCGCGCGAAGCGGTAAAAGGCATAGACATGCGGCCGTAGCGGCTTCTTGATCAGCCAGGAACCGACCGGGAAGTTCTCGCCCCCGCGGTCCTTGCCTGAAGGATGTTCGACGGTTTGGGCCTGGAGCGCGGTCATGACACGTTGCCCGCCTGGACGCGGCCTTTCCACTCGCCGCCCTTGCCCATCCAATGGCGGCGTGCCGAGTCGAGCGTCGCGCCCATATAGAACAGCGCGACCAGCGGCAGGAACGGCGCCCAAAGCGGCGAAAGGCGGTAATAGCGAAGCATCGGCACGTAGGATAATGCCATGAGAATCCAAGCGAACAATGCCCCCGCGCGATACGGGCTCGGATAGAAGGTCATAACCGGGGGGATCAGGAATCCCAATGACAATCCGATGACCGTTCCCAGCAGCAGCAGCGGCGAGTGGTGCAGCTGCGTGTAGGCCGAGCGCGCGATCATCCGCCAGAGCCCACCCCAGCCGTAGGGCCGCATACTGGCCGTCGCCTGCGCAAGGTCAAGACGAGTCGCACCGCCGCTCTTCTTGATCGCCGCGGCCAGGGTGCAATCGTCAATCAACGCGCCCTTGATGGCGGCCAATCCGCCGATGCGCTTGAGCGCGTCGCGCCGCATCAGCATGAAGCCGCCGGCCGCCGCCGCCGTGCTGTTTTTCGGGTCCTTCGCCCAGCGGAACGGATAGAGGAGGCGGAAGAAATAAACGAAGGCGGGAACGATCGCACGTTCCGCCAGAGTTACGGTCGACAGCCGCACCATCTGGGAAACCAGTTCAAGCTGATCGGCGACCAGCGTGCCGACCGCGTAGCGAAGCACACCCGGCGCGTGCTGGATGTCGGCATCGGTGAAGAGAAAAAGTTCCGCCTTCGGATGGGCTTCGCCGGCGGCACGCACGCCTTGCTCCAGCGCCCACAGCTTGCCGACCCAACCGGAGGGGAGCGCGGTGCCCCTGATCACGACAGCACCGGCAGCCGTCGCGATTTCGGCGGTGCCGTCAGTGCTCTGATCGTCGACCACGATCACATGCAGCTTGCCGCCATAGGCCTGCGCCTGCAGCGAGTGCACTGCGCCGCCGATCATCTCGGCTTCGTCGCGCGCGGGGATGATCGCCACCACCTCCGGCCAGTTCTTGAGATCGGGCGCGGGCGGCGAGCGTTCGAGCATCCAGAAGCGGCCACGGAACAGGAGCAGCCAGGCCCAGGCCGCGAGCGCGATCCAGACGAGGATGCTCGCGATCATTCGAGATACCCCTCGGTGCGGAACCAGCGCACGGCGTCGCCCAACGCGGCTTCGGCCGGGCGATGGGTATAGCCGAGCTCGGCCTCGGCCTTGGCGGAGGTGAACCACATCTTCCACTTCGCCATGCGCAGCCCGTCGATCGTGGCCATCGGTTCCTTGCCGCTGACTCTCGCCCAGATCTCCGACGCAACGGCGACGGGATAGACCAGAGAACGGTCGAGTTCGATGGTCGGCGGCTTGCGCCCGACCAGATGAGCGACGCGGCGCAGGATATCGGCCAAGGTCAGGTTCTCGCCGCCAAGGATATAGCGCTGGCCGATCTTACCTCGCTCGAAGGCGCGCACATGGCCGTCGGCGACGTCCTCGACATGGACGACGTTGAGCCCCGTATCGACATAGGCCGGCATCTTGCCGGTGGCGGCCATCACGATGATACGCCCCGTCGGCGTCGGCTTCACGTCGCGCGGGCCGATCGGCGTCGACGGATTGACGATGACGGCGGGCAGTCCCTCCTCCGTCACCATGCGCCGGACTTCCTGCTCGGCGATGAATTTCGATTTCTTATAGGGGCCGACCATCTCGGCGACGGCGCTGGGCGTGGTCTCGTCGGCCGGCTTGCCGTCGACCATATGGCCGAGGGCGGCGACCGAACTGGTATAGACGACACGCTCGAGCTTGGCGCGCAGTGCCGCCTGCATCAGGCGCTTGGTCCCGTTGACGTTGGCTTCGAGCATCGCCTTGGGATCGGGCACCCACAGGCGGTAGTCGGCGGCGATATGGAACAGCGCGCTGCAACCATTGACGGCAGTGTCGAGCGAATCGCCATCCTCGAGGCGCCCGGACACGACCTCAATCGGCAAGCCCAGGATGTTGCGCCGGTCGCTCTCCTGGCGCACCAGGGCGCGGATGCGATGGCCTTTGGCCAGCAGCGCGCGCACCACCGCCGCACCGACGAAACCCGTTGAGCCGGTGACGAGGATCGGTCCGGTCATGAGGCCCGCCGATCGCGCAAGAGAGTGACCGCATCGGCCGCCGCCGCGTTGCCGGAACGGATCGCGCTTTCGATCGTGCAGGGCAAACCGGTCGCAACCCAGTCGCCGGCGAGGAACAGGTTCTCGCCCTGGCGGCGCTGCGGCCGCAGGTCTTCGGTCTCGCGCGTGTGCAGCAGGGTCGCGCGCTTTTCCTTCACCACGCGCACCGCTTCGGGGTCGCTCGTCAGACTGAGGGCGCGGGCGACTTCGGCCCAGATCGTGGCGGCGATCGCGTCGTTGGATTGGTCGTCAAGGCCGGCGGCGGCGCTGACGGTGACGGCCAGGATGTCGCCGCGGCGGAAGATCCACTGCGCCGTCCCGCCCACGACGCCCAGCGCTTCATGATCGGCCAGCGATGCGGGCGGCGTCTTCAGCCGGTAATGCACATTGACGATCGGGCTGTCCGGCATCTCGGGCAGATCGAGCCATTTGCCCGCGGTCCACCACGGCACGGCGATCACCACCGCATCATTGCGGCCGAGCACGGTCGGACCATCGTCGAAGGCAAGTTCGGAAACACGGCCGTCGCGCCGCACCGGTTCGCGCAATGCGTGCCCGAACTGGATCGGCACGCCGCGCGCCTGCAATGCCGCCACGGCGGGCGCGATGAAGCTCAATGTCAGATCACCGCCCGCCACATGCATGCGCGAAGCCGCCATTCCGCGCCAGACCGTGCGCGCCAATACCGAACGGAACAGTGCCGCCGACGCACGTGCCGCATCGGTGTTAAGGGTTGCCACCGCCAGCGGTTCCCAGATGAAACGGTAGTCGCGGTTATGACCCGCGCGCGCAGCGACCGTGCCGCTGTCGTCGAAGCCGAAGATTCTCAGCGAGGACATCAGCGCACGCAGCAATGTGCCGATTCCGGGCTGCCAGGTTTTGCCGTCCGCCAGATCGAAAACGGTCGGCATACTGGGCAGGGCACGCAAGGTCGCGCGCGTGCCAAGACGATCGAGATAGGCCATCGCCGCCGGATTGCCGCCGACCACCACATGAGTGCCGTTGTCGATGCGCCGGCCGATCATCGCATCGTCCCAGGAGCGGCAACGCCCGCCCGCCTGCTTGGCGGCTTCGTGCACCACGACGTCGAGCCCGGCATCGGCGGCGGCCAATGCGCAGGCAAGACCGGCCAAGCCGGCGCCGACCACATGCAGGGTCATGCAGAGTCCTGGCTTTGGCAGTGCCGCTGCGGTGCGGCGGTGATGATGAAGAATCGACTGAGTGTCATATGAAACCGTTACTTACGGCACATATGTGCGGCGAAAAAGGCCGAAAGATGTGGCCTGAAAAAAGAAGGGGCCGGTGTTGCCACCGGCCCAAGTTTAGGGAGGAAACGTCCAAGAAGGACCAACAAACCTGTGGTCGAGGACCACGATGTTTGTTGCGACGCACAATCTACGTCCGCTCGTGTTGCAGCGCAAGAGGAATTTTAGGATTTTCTCAAAAAACTTTGTAAAGGATTGAAACCCTTTGTAAAGATTCCGGACCCAAGATGATCACATGCTCACTAGTGACCTGGCACGCCTTTCGCATTATCCAGAGCGTGATTTTGGGGTTCGTGGGGTTCGGCTCATGCGACTGACATTTTCGATCTGGGCGATGGGGGTTGGCGCGGCTCTGGCCGTGGCCCTGTCCGGCCCGGTTTCGGCCGGCCAAGCGGCACAAAGCCCCGTATCGCTACAGGATGCACGCGCCTGCGGGGTCGAAACCAAGCGCCAGGAACAGCTCCAGGCGATCCCCGACAAGCTTCTCCATGCGATTTCCCTGGTCGAGTCCGGCCGTTGGGATGCCGACCGGAAGGCAAGTTTTGCCTGGCCCTGGACCGTTACGGCCGAGGGTGAAGGCCATTTCCTGCCCAGCAAACAAGCCGCCATGGCCGAAGTGATGCGCCTCAAGAAGAAGGGCGTGACCAATATCGATGTCGGCTGCATGCAGGTGAACCTGCAGGCTCATCCCGACGCCTTCGCCTCGCTCGACGAAGCCCTCGACCCCGCCACCAACGTCTCCTACGGCGCGCGATTCCTGAATGAACTCCGCGCCAATACGCCCAATTGGGAGACCGCCGCCGCCTATTACCATTCGCAGACCCCGTCCCTCGCTGCCGCCTACAAGGCGAAGCTGGTGACGGCCTGGCGCGACGCCCGCGGCAAGGCGGACGACCGCGACGATCATAGTTTTGCCACGGCCGCCCTCGAACTCGAGAACCGGCCGCCGATCGGCATGATCCTGCCGACGCCGGCCCAAGTGCCGAGCGATGCCCGGACCGCGGCCAAGAGCGACATCATGACCCATGCGGCTAGCGGCCATGCCCGGGCCGAAGCCGATCGTGCTGCCCATCTGGCGGTGACCGAAGCGGAACGCGAGGAAGGCAAGCGGATCGCGAATGCCTACCGCGCCGCCCGTCTGGACGAGTACCAGCGGCGCAAGCTTCAAATGGCGGCGGTGCACGGCTAAACTGGGCAGATGCCCAACGCCAATAATAAAGACCTCGCCCTCGTCGCCGATATCGGTGGGACCAATGCCCGTTTCGCGCTGATGGCGCCGGGCGGCTACGACATCGTTTCCCCCCAGATCCTGGCCTGCGCCGATTACCCCGGCCTGGCCGAAGCCGCCCAGGCCTATCTCAAGAAAACGGCGCCCGATACAAAGCCGCGCCTGGCCGCCTTCGACGTGGCGGGGCCGGTGACCGGTGACGTGGTCGCGCTGACCAACCACGCCTGGCGGATCGAGATCCCGAAGGTGCGCCAAGCGCTCGGCCTCGACCGGCTCGAGATCATCAACGACTTCGCCGCGCTGGCTTACGCTGTGCCGCGCCTCTCGCCCAAGGACCGCGCGCCCGTGCGCGCCGGGGCCAAGGACGCCAGGGGCCCGATCGCGCTGATCGGCCCTGGTACCGGCCTCGGTGTCGCGACCGTGATCCCCAACGGCAAGGGCGGCTGGACGCGGCTCGCCTCGGAAGGCGGGCATGTGACGGCGACCGCCGCCGATGACCGCGACGACGCGATCCTCTCCTATCTGCGCAAGCGCTTCGACCACGTCTCGGCCGAGCGCGTGCTCTCAGGCCAGGGCCTCACCAATCTGCACGAGGCGATCAGCGCGCTCGAAGGCAAGTCGACCGCACCCGTGACGCCCGAGCACATTTCCGAGCGCTACAAGGCCGGCGACCCGGTCGCCAAGGAAACCCTCGACCGCTTCTTCGCGATGCTGGGCACCGTGTCGGGCAATCTGGCACTGACCGTCGGCGCGCAAGGCGGTGTCGCCATCGCCGGTGGGATCGTGCCGCGCTATCTGAAGGAAATCGCCGCGTCGGATTTCGAGAAGCGCTTCCTCGGCAAGGGCCGCCTCAAGAGCTATCTCGACCCGATCCCCGTCTGGGTCGTCACCCACGCCCTGCCCGCCTTCATCGGGCTGGCCGGATTGCTGGGCGAGATGGTCGACGAGAAAGAGCACGCGCTGGCGGGTTGAGTTTTCTACCCCTCACCCCTCACACCTCACCCCTCACCCCTCAC
>CAZNZI010000905.1:0-9800 GCA_964577475.1 uncultured Rhodospirillaceae bacterium | reverse complement strand
ATCGTCGAAACCCTGGGGCTCGGCGGCAATGATCTTCGTGCGCGGCGAACGGTCGGCCAGCGCGATGCCGATACCCGCGATCAACCCGCCACCGCTGGCGGGCGCGACCACCGTATCGAGCTTGGCACCCATCGCTTCGGCTTGTGCCGCGATCTCGAGCCCGCAGGTACCTTGGCCCGCGATGATATGGGGGTCATCGAAGGGCGGCACGACGATCGAACCTTGAGACTTCGCGATCGCTGCGGCGATCTTCTCGCGCGATTCCGTGAAGCGGTCGTAGAGAACGACTTTTGCGCCGAAACCTCGGGTGTTGGCGATCTTCACCGCCGGCGCGTCGCGCGGCATGACGATGGTGGCGCGTACTTTCAACTCCGCCGCGGCCGAGGCGACACCTTGCGCATGATTGCCCGACGAAAACGCAACGACGCCGCGCTTGCGTTCCGCGGGCGTCAATTGGGCGATGCGGTTATAGGCTCCGCGCAGTTTGAACGAGCCGGTCCGTTGCAGGCATTCGGCCTTGATCAGCAGACGACCGCCGAGCTGCTTGTTGAGAGCAGCCGATTCGAGCAGCGGCGTCTTCACGACGACACCCTCAAGCCGCTCGGCCGCAGCTTCGATGTCTTCGATCCGGGGCAGACTTGCACGAACCGTCACGAGCGCAGCAACCCCGGCAGTTCGGCCAAAGTGGCAATCTCGTTGTGCGGGCCTGCCGGCAGGATTTCGCGCGGCGCCTTGCGGCGGTTGACCCACACGGTCTGGAACCCGAAGGCCGAGGCGCCGGCCACGTCCCAGCCGTTCGACGAAATGAAGGCGATCTCGGATGGCTGGCAATCGAAGGTGTCGGTGGCCAGGCGGTAGACGGAGGGATGCGGCTTGAAGATGCCCGCAGGCTCGACCGACAGCGCTTTGTCGAGCAGATCATTGAGACCCGCGCTCTTGACGGCCGAGGTCAACATGGTCGGCGAACCGTTGGACAGGATCGCCAGCTTGAACTCGCCGGTCCGCAGGGTCTTCAACGCATCGATGACTTCCGGGAAGGCGGGCGGCGAGAGATAGGCTTCCATCAGCTTGGCGCGCAGGGCGGGATCGTTGATCTCGAGCACCGTCATGGCGTAATCGAGGCTCTCACCGGTCACGTGCCAGAAATCGGCATGACGGCCCATCAGGCTGCGCAGCCAGGCATATTCAAGCTGCTTGCGGCGCCAGAGATCCGACAACGGGCCGGCTTTCTCGCCCAACGCATCGCGACTGGTCGTCACGATCCGGTCGAGATCGAACAACGTGCCGTATGCGTCGAAAACGCAGGCCACAATCCCCGAAAGCATCATGCGGTCAATCTTTCCGCGAGCGTTTCAGATCGCTATCCAAAGACAAAGCCAAGCCGGGGGTTCCCAGCCGCTGACGATAGACTTGCACCCCCTCAAGAACCCGCTGCACATAATTGCGTGTTTCCGAGAAAGGAATGCTTTCGACCCAGTCTACCGCATCCACATCGTGGGTGCGCGGGTCGCCGAAGTCATGCATCCATTTTTGGACACGCGACGGGCCGGCATTGTAGGCGGCAACGGCCAGGATGTAGGAGCCGTCGAATTGGGACAGCAAATCCTCAAGGTAAGCACTGCCCAGCTTGAGATTGAGGCTCTGGTCATGGGTTAGGGCCGCATCCAGGTTCTTTTTGTGTTTGAACACCACCTTAAGAGCGCGGGCCAGTTTGGCGGCCGTAGCCGGCATCAGTTGCATCAGCCCGCGTGCGCCCGCCGAACTGACGGCAGTGTGCTGGAAGCCGCTTTCCTGCCGCACCAGACCGAGAATCAGCGCTCGTTCAGGCTTGTTGCCGACGGCCACCGAGGGAATCGGGTAGCCCGCCGCAATCAAGGGGACGCCGTCGCGATCCGACTTGCGGGCAACGGTAATGGCGATGTCCGAGCGGCCGAAGCCGGCAGCCAACGCGGCCGCCTGGACGCGCACACCGGGCGAACGGTTGATATCGATCAGCCGCACCAGGAAGGGCCGCATCATGTCGGTCTGCCCGATCTGGCCCAGCTCGCGAGCGATGTGCACCAGTTCGTCGCGCTCGAAGGTCCGCTTGTCGGAGTCGGTCGGCGCAGGATCCTCGAGCAGGGGCGCCGCGCCGTCGATTCGTGCCGCGGCAAGCTGGCCGTAGAACGCGGTCGGGTTGGCCGTCGCGAGTTCGAACCAATGCTTGGCCTGGACCTTGTTGCCGGCCTCTTCGTAGGCCCGGCCCGTCCAATAGGCGCCTCGGCCTTTGCCGATCGGCGTGACCACATGCTCGTAAAGATGGGTGAAATGGACCGCGGCCGTCGGAGCGTCATGCAGGAAGCGCAGCGCGATCCACCCGGCCAGCCATTCGGCTTCGGCATAGGGCTGGCCTTCAAGCACGCCGTGGTTCTTGGCGATCTCGTAGGCCTGGGTGATGTTGCCCTTCTGGAGAGCGTAGCGGCACAGCGCGGCGCGCTCGGTCCACCACAATTCGGGCCGGCCTTTGTCGGCGCCCGGGCTCTTCAATAGCGGGATCGCATCGTCTTCGTGATCGCGTTCCCGCTGGTAGCGGCTTTCTTCATAGACGAGCCCCGGATCCTGCCGATCCGCTTGAAAGACGTTGGCGGCGATGGTGAAGGCATTGGACCGGTCGTGGGCAAAAGCCATACGGGCACGGGCCAGACGCTTATGGTTTTCATCGACGCGCCGCATCTGCGCCGTGGCGGCCTCGTCCTGATGATCCCAAAGCAAACGGTCGAGACGGGCGTTGTCGTCCTCAGGCCGGATCATACTGGCGAAGTGGCTTTGCAGTTCCTTCTCCTGGAGCGCGCCGAAGCTGTTGTTGATCCAGGCCCGCCGGATCACCTCCGCGGCCTTGTCGGTCTTGCCGTCAGCGACCAGCACACGGGCATAGGCCAGAGCGCCGTCGGCGCTGAGCGGCGGATAGGCTTCGAACCAGGGCCGCAGTTCGTTGTCCGGCGTAGCGGCCGTCATCGCTTCTTCGGCGCGGCGGACGAGGGTGGGAATCAACGGCCAGGTCGGATTGGCTTGGATGAATTCGGCGATCTGTTCGAAGGTCGCGCCGGAACCGGGCTTCTGGTACTCGGACCAGGTCAGGACCCGACTGAGTAGACGGTCGGAGGCTTTGCGGGCCAAACCACGGGCGTAGTCGTACTTGCCCTCATCTGCAGCCTGAAAGGCTGAGCGGTAGAGCTTTTCGTCTTCTGCCGACAGGTCTTGGGCGTGCGCGACGCCCATAACGGCAACAAGACCGATCGAGGCCCAGATCAGGCCTGCGGCCACCCACCTAACCACCACCCACGCCTCGACACGCTACCCTGACCGCACTCCCCAGGCGGATCGGGTTTACTCTACTGGTTCGGTATCCGGCGGGGCAAGGCAAACCACGGATTCTAAGGCCAAATTCCCGTGACAAATGCCACAATCGGGCGGGCTTCACGGTCTGGTGCCAGCAAGGAGCGGGCAATGGCGAAACAGCTTGCCGGAAAATGCTACTGCGGCACGGTCCAGTACACGGTGGCGGACACGTTCCTCTACGCCCAAAACTGTCATTGTTCGAATTGCCGCCGGACCACGGGGGTGGCTTTCAAACCTTTTGCCGGCGTCGAGCGCACCAAACTGGCGGTCACGGCAGGTGCTGACGAGATGACGATCTTCGGCGATCCGGATGGACACAACGCCCACTGCAAGCGCTGCGGTTCACTGCTGTATTCGGTCGTGCGTGAGGGCCAATATGTCCATGTGGCCATGGGGACCCTGGTCGATGCACCATCCATCCGGCCGACCGCCCATATCTTCGTCGGCTCGAAGGCGCCTTGGTTTACGATCACCGACGACCTACCTCAGTACGAAGGCCATACGGATGGCCGCGGCGGGCGCTAGATGACGGAAAAATCGGTGTGCGCCACCCGCTTGCCGCAGCGCCTGCCCACCGGTATGGTGCTGCTCTTCCGGATTCAAAACGGCCTCTAAGTCTAAGGGTTATCGTCATGTTCAAGGGTTCCATCACCGCACTGATCACACCGTTCAAGAACGGGAAGATCGACGACAAAGCCTTTCAGGCTTTCGTCGAGTGGCAGATCGCGGAGGGGACCGATGGGCTGGTGCCGGTCGGCACCACCGGCGAATCGCCGACGCTCTCCCATGACGAGCATCACCGTGTGGTCGAACTGGCCATCGAAGCGGCCAAGGGGCGCGTGCCCGTGATCGCCGGTGCTGGCTCGAACTCGACCGAAGAGGCGATTTCGCTCACCAAGCACGCCAAGAAGGCGGGCGCCCAAGCGGCGCTGCATGTCGTGCCGTACTACAACAAGCCGACCCAGGAAGGCATGTATCAGCACTTCAAGGCGATCAACGACGCCGTGGACCTGCCGATCATCATCTACAACATCCCGCCGCGCGTGGTGGTGGACATGAGCGTCGACACGATGGCGCGGCTGGCCAAGCTGCCCAACATCGTCGGTGTCAAGGATGCCACCAACGACGTGGCGCGGGTGACGCGAACGCGCATCGCGATCGGCGAGAAGTTCTGCCAGCTCTCCGGCGAGGACGCGACCATCACCGGCTTCCTCAATCAGGGCGGCCATGGCTGCATCTCGGTGACGGCCAATGTCGCGCCGGGACTCTGCGGCAAGCTGCATGACGCCTGGCAGGCCGGCGATCTCAACACCGTCAACACGATCCGCGACCGCTTGGCACCGCTCAACGACGCGCTGTTCTGCGAGACCAACCCCGCGCCAGTGAAGTACGCGGCCAGCCTGCTCGGCAAGTCCAGTGCCGATCTGCGGCTGCCGATGGTCGAGATTTCCGACGCCAGCAAGCAGAAAGTGCAGGCCGCGATGCGGACCGCCGGCCTGATCAACTGATCGGGTTCATGCCATGGCACGTCCGACACTGATCGCTGGACGGATCGCAGCGGAAAACCGGCGAGCCCGCCGCGACTACGAGATCAAGGACACAATCGAGGCCGGTATCGTCCTGGAAGGGACGGAGGTGAAATCCCTCCGCTCCGGGCGCGCGAACCTGGCCGACAGCTTCGCGGGACAGCAGGGCGATGAACTGTTCCTGTTCAACGCCTATATCCCCGAATACCAGAACAGCTCGGTGTTCACCCATGAGACGCGGCGACCGCGCAAGTTGCTGGTGCGGCGGCGCGAGCTGAACAAGCTGGTGGGCGCCATCACGCGGGAAGGGATGACCTTGGTGCCGCTGACGATCTTCTTCAACGACCGCGGCCTCGCCAAGGTGAGCCTTGCGCTCGCACGCGGCCGCAAAAACTACGATAAGCGGGCCGCTGAGAAGGACCGCGACTGGAAGCGCGATAAAGCCCGCGCGATGCGCGAGCGCGGCTAGCGCCGGAGTAACCAATGGACGACGCAAAGACTCCCCAACTCGACGGCGCGATCAAAGAGAAACTGATCGCGGCCAAACAGAAATGGGCGCGGGAAGGACGGTTGCTGACCGGCAAGACCGATCCCGGCCGCAACAACCGCCTGCCGCCGGGACAGCGCCTCGTCACCGACTGGCCGGTGCTCGATCTCGGCGTGGTGCCCAAGCTCGACATGGCCGAATGGTCATTCGCGGTCGACGGCGCAGTCGAGCAGCCGCTACGCTGGACCTGGGACGACTACATGGCCCAGCCGCAGATCGGCCTGACCGTGGACATGCACTGCGTGACCGCCTGGAGCCGCTACGACAATGGCTTCGTCGGCGTGCCAGCGCTGCATCTGCTCGACCTCGTCCAGCCGAAGCCGACAGCGACGCATCTCATGCTGCATTCCTACGACGGCTATACGACCAATCTGCCGCTCTCCGACTTCGTCGATGACGACGTGCTGCTGGCTCATACCTGGGAGGGCAAGCCGATCACCCGCGATCATGGCGGGCCGATGCGCCTGATCCTGCCCAAGCTCTATCTGTGGAAGAGCGCGAAATGGCTGCGGCGCATGACGTTCATGGAACAGGACGAGCCGGGCTATTGGGAAAAGATCGGGTATCATATGCGCGGCGACCCCTGGCGCGAAGAACGCTACGACACGGACTGACGGTAAGAGAGTGACATGGCCGACAAAGACGATTCTGCCTGGGATTTTTCCTTCGAGACTCTGACCGGTAAGCCGCTGCCGCTATCGACGTTCAAGGGCAGGGCCGTGCTGGTCGTGAACACGGCCTCGCAATGCGGCTACACGCCGCAATACAAGGATCTCGAGGAACTGTCGAAGAAATACGAAGGGCAGGGGCTCGTCGTGCTCGGCGTACCCTGCAACGATTTCGGCGGCCAAGAGCCCGGCACCGCCGAGGAGATCGGCCAGTTCTGCGAGAAGAATTACGGTGTCACCTTCCCGATGGCCGGCAAGGCCAAGGTGACCGGCGACGGCGCGCATCCGTTCTATCAGTGGGCACGCAAGCGTGTCGGCTTTCTCGGCGCGCCGAAATGGAATTTCCATAAATATCTGATCGCGCCCGACGGCAGTTTGGCCGATTGGTTCTCGACGCCGACCAAACCCTCGTCGGACAAGGTCGCGCGCGCGATCGACAAGATTCTGCCGAGGGGGTGAACCGATGAGCGAGCCTATGCCCGAGCAAGAGACCACGTCACATCCGCTGGCCGAGCGGGTGATCGAGCACACGATCTTCGCCAGCCGTTGGCTTCTGGCCCCGATCTATCTCGGGCTCGCGATCGGGTTGATCGTTCTGCTCATCAAATTCGCGGTGAAAGCCTACTACCTCGTCGCTAACGCCGTTTCGAGCGATATCGAGGCGGCGATCGTCGGCGTCCTGTCGCTGGTCGATCTATCGCTGATGGGCAGCTTGATCCTCATGGTGATGTTCGCAGGCTATGAGAATTTCGTCTCGAAGATCGAAATCGGCAGCCACAAGGATCGTCCGTCCTGGATGGGCCGTATCGATTTCGGCGATCTCAAGATGAAATTGATCACGGCCATCGTCGCCATCTCGGCGATCAAGCTGCTTGAGAACTTCATGAACATCGACCAGCTGAACGACCACGATCTCGCCTGGAGCGCGGGCATCCACGTGGTCTTCGTGGTCTCGGCGGTGGCGTTGGCGCTGATGGACCGGCTGACGGCCGCGAAACACTAAAGTCCGGCAACCTTTTTCGCCTTCGCCGTCACCTCGACGAACATCGCTTCCGTCAGACGCCCGGTATTCGTGTTCAGCCGCGACGAGTGGTAGGTGTCGACCATCGCCAACCCATCGGGAAGCCGGTGCACGGCGCCATGATCGAACTTGTAGCGCGCCTTCACGAAGCCCTTGGCCGAGAGCACGGCGTTGTGGGCGATACTGCCCAGAGCGAGGATGCATTTGACCCCCGTCATCGCCTCCATCTCGCGCGTGAGGAACGGGCGGCAGGCAACGATCTCTTCGGTGGTCGGTTTGTTGGCGGGCGGCACGCAGCGGACGGCGTTGGTGATGCGGCAGTCGATCAGCTCGAGTCCGTCGTCGGGATGCGCCTTGTATTCGCCGCGGGCGAACTTGAAGCGCAGCAGAGTTTCGTAGAGCAGCACGCCGGCGTAGTCGCCGGTGAACGGGCGCCCGGTGCGGTTGGCGCCCTGCAGGCCCGGCGCCAGGCCCACGATCAACAGCCGCGCGTTGGCGGGGCCGAAGGAGGGAACGGGGGCGTTGAACCAGGAGGGTTCCTCGGCGCGCAGCGTGCGGCGGAATTCCACCAGGCGCGGACAGCGCGGGCAGTTGCGTCCCGGCTCGCCCCCGGCCGGCGCCATGCTGCCTCGCTACTCGAACCCTTCCTCGTCGTCCGGGTCGGCGCCGGCGCGCTGCGGCGCCGTCGAGCGCTGGAGGAAATGCGGCGTGTGCTGGCCCGGCTCGCGCTCCTCCCGCGGGCCGCGCGCGGCCTCGCGCGCGGCGCGCTCGGCGGGATCGCGGCCGATTTTCGACTGCAACGTGACGATGTCGATGAAGACGTCGGCCTGTCGGCGCAGCTCGTCGGCCACCATCGGCGGCTGCGTGGAGATGGTGGAAACGACGGTGACCTTCACGCCCTTGCGCTGCACCGCCTCCACCAGCGAGCGGAAATCGCCGTCACCGGAAAAGAGCACCATGTGATCGATGGTATGAGCGATCTCCATGGCGTCGACGGCGAGCTCGATGTCCATGTTGCCCTTGACTTTGCGCCGCCCGGTCTGGTCGACGAATTCCTTGGTGGCCTTGGTGACGACCGAGTAGCCGTTATAGTCGAGCCAATCGATGAGCGGGCGGATCGAGGAGTATTCCTGATCCTCGATCACCGCGGTGTAGTAGAAGGCGCGCAGCAAATAGCCGCGCGACTGGAATTCGCGCAGCAGGCGTTTGTAGTCGATGTCGAACCCCAAGGATTTGGCGGTGGCGTAAAGATTGGCTCCGTCAATGAACAATGCGATCTTTTCCCCGGGGACGGTCATGGTCTGCTCTCTCTAGGTCTCGCAATCGATGGGCGGGTTACGATACCCTCAGCACCCCCGCGCGCGAGGAACGCGGGCGGGCTTGGTGGCGGCATCGACGTTGACGGTTGGCGTCACCTTCAAAGCAATGCGCTCGCAATCACGCCGTCGCCGGCAAAATCCGTTCCGGCCGGCCTGCTTGCAGAGTATCCGGTAACAGACCGCCGCCGCCAAACCAAGACAAAAGTGCTTGAATTTCCCGCATGCAAGGGCTACCTAGCGGGCGAATTCAGGACAAAGTTCCGCTGAGAGGAGTGACGAGCCCATGGCCCGTGTCACCGTCGAGGACTGCATCGACAAGGTTGAGAACCGGTTCGAACTCGTGCTGCTGGCGAGTCATCGTGCGCGCATGATTTCGTCCGGGTCGCAGATTACCGTCGATCGCGACAACGACAAGAACCCGGTGGTGTCGCTGCGTGAAATCGCCGAGGCCACGGTTTCTCCCGGCGACCTCAAGGAGGACCTCATCCACTCGCTGCAGAAGTACGTCGAGGTGGATGAGCCGGAGCCCGAGGTGCCGCTGATCGGGGCCGGCGCCGGCGCTGGTGTCGATTCGGACGATACCGAGGTTACCGCCGACCGCATGACCGAGGAGGAGCTGCTCAAGGGTCTCGAGGGGCTGGCGCCGCCGGAGGAGCCGCCGGAAGAGGACATGGAATAGCCCGTTTCGGCATAAACGTTTCGTTTACGGCCCGGCCAATGCCGGGCCGTCGCCTTTTTGGCAACCAAGACGGCCGATGCCTTGCGGGGCGGCGGAATCGGCGTGATATCTTGGCGGGTCGGTCGCCGGCGCCGGTTTCGGCGCGATTCGGCGGCAAGAGGGTACCGGATGGCGCAGCCGCACTCGGAATTGCCGCGTATGCAGAAACAGCCGCTCACGCGGCCGCTGGTCGCCGCCGCCGTGGCGGAAAAGCCGGCGGCGGACAAGCCCGCGCGCAAGCCGCAGATCATGCGCCAGTACGACCTGATCGAGCGCGTGCGCTCCTACAATCCCGACACCAACGAGGCGCTGCTCAACCGCGCCTATGTATACGCCATGAAGGCCCACGGCGAGCAGCGGCGCGCCTCGGGTGACCCCTATTTCTCCCACCCGATCGAAGTCGCGGCCATTCTCACCGACCTCAAGCTCGACGACGCCACCATCGCGGCGGCGCTCTTGCACGACACCATCGAGGACACCGAGGCCACGCGCGCCGAGATCGACAGCCTATTCGGCCACGACATCGGCACGCTGGTCGAAGGGCTCACCAAGCTGAAAAAGCTCGACCTCGTCACCAAGGAGGCCAAGCAGGCCGAGAACCTGCGCAAGCTGCTGCTGGCGAT
>CAZNZI010000904.1:0-2559 GCA_964577475.1 uncultured Rhodospirillaceae bacterium | reverse complement strand
ACCGGCGCGATGGCGGCCAGGCCATCGGCACCGCTTCCGCTCGCGATCCGCAGGAGGACCGTCTCGGCCTGGTCGTTCTGGTGATGGGCCAGCAGCAGATGCAGGATGCCCTGCGCGCGGCAGCGGTCCAGCAGCAGCCGGTAGCGCGCCGTGCGGGCAGCGGCCTGGATGCCGCTCGCGGGCTTCGGCCCGGTCCATGCGAGGATCTCATGCGCGATGCCGCGCGCGGCCAGCCAGCCGCCGACCTGGCGCGCTTCCGCCGGCGCGTCTTTGCGCAGCCGGTGATCGACCGTGAGAGCGAGAACCGAGCCTTGGCGCGTTTCGGCCCAGCGCGCGGCCAGCAAAGTCAGCGCGAGGCTGTCGGAGCCCCCCGAGACGGCCACCGCCAGTTTGGGGCGATGCTCGAAAGGCCCGAGCGACAGCAGCAACCGGTCGAAGGCCGCGTCATCGATGATCGAAACCGGGGTCATCGCGCCAGTCTAGCGCCAGCCGCGCGGGCTGCAATACGGCCTCAGCCGCAGTTCAGCTTCTGCTTCTCGGCGGTCGCCTGGCGCTTCAGGCCTTCCGACGCATCGGGAAATTCGGTGGTGAAGCGGGCCAGCGCGGCGCAGGCCTCTTTCTTCTTGTTGAGGTTGCTCATCGAGAGCCCGACCTTCAGCAGGCTCTCGCCCGCCTTGGCCGATTTTGGATATTTCGAATAGGCGTCGAAGAAGATCGGCGCGGCCTGTTCGAACTTGCCCTGCGAGAAGGCGATCTGGCCGAGCCAGAAATCGGCGTTGCCGGCCAGCGGGTCCTTGGGATGCTGCTGCAGGAAAACCTGGAAGGCCTTCGTCGCGCCGGCGTTGTCGTTGTTGCGCAGAAGCGCGAAGGCCGCGTCGTACTGTTCCTGCGGCGTTTTGGGCGCCGACTGCGCGGCCGCCTGCTGCACATTGGTGCCGCCGTCATTGTTTTTCGGCGTCAGCTTCTTCAGATCGGCCTCGGGCATCTGGCCCAGCGGATGGGGCGCCGAACCTTGCGTCGGGTTCCACGTCTCTTCGGTCTTTTCGCTTTTGCCCTCGGCGGAAGCCTGCGCTTGCGGGGCCGGCGGCTTGGTCAGCGGTTGCGGCGCGCCCGGATTGGCACCGGCCTCGGCTGCGGCGGCCTGCTGCGCCGGCGGCTGCTGCGCGTTCGCCGCGACCGGCGGGCCGCCGCCCGCCTTCTGCTCGAGTTCCTTGAAGCGGATGTCGTTGTCCTGCTGCATGCGGTCGAGCTTGGCGCTCAGTTCGGCGTTATCGTGGTTCGCCTTCTCGAGCTGACCCGTCATGGTGCGGATCTGGTCTTCGAGCGCGCCGAGGCGCTGGTCGAGCTGGGAATAGGCATCGCCCGTGATGGCACCGCCCCCGCCGCCCGCCGCCGGCGAGTTGATGGTGGTGGTGCCGGAACCGCCGCCCGACTGGCTGCGATAGAATTGGCTTTGCAGAATGTTCAGGTCGCGTTCCACGCGGTCGAGACGGTCGATCAGTTCCTGCTGCTGCTGTGCTTGGGCCGGCACCGCAAAAGACGTCAGCGCCGCCAAACTCAGGAAAGTCGCAAGCTTCAGAACTGTTCGCGTCATCATTCTTCTTTTTACCTCGACGAGGCGTCGATAGTGGGCCTGATCCAGGGTATTAAAGCATTACGGGCAAAATTAAGGCGCCCACCGAGACCGGTGGACGCCCTAACATTTCATCCGATACGCGGGAGCGTACGGGCTTACTGAATCACGCCGACGCCACGACGATTCTGCGACCAGGCGGCGTCATTGTGGCCCATGACGGCCGGACGCGACTTGCCGTAGGAAATCGTCTTCAAGCGGCCGGCATCGACGCCCTGCGCCACGAGGTAGTTCTTCACGGCCGTGGCACGACGATCGCCGAGGGCGAGGTTGTACTCGACGGTGCCGCGCTCGTCGCAATGGCCTTCGACGGTCAGCTTGTCGTTCGGATACTTCTTCAGGAAGGCGACCCACTTGTCGAGGGTGCCGCGGGCTTCGCCCGAGACATCCGACTTGTCGTAGGCGAAGAAGATGCGATCGCCGACATTAGCGACGAAGTCAGCCTGCGTGCCGGGAATGACGGCTGGGTTCGCGGTCTCGGTGGTGGCATTGTTATTGCCGCCGCTGGAGCCGGTGTTGGTAGCCTTCGGGGCAGATTCGCACGCAGCCACAAGAGCGACCGCCGCAATGATGCTCAAATAACGCAGTTTCATTTATGTATACTCCCCTTGATGAGAGGATTGAGAGGGTCTGGGTTAGCCAGTGGTGGAACTCGGCGGGAAAGCTCCGTCCAAGGACGAGCGAAGCATGTCAGCATCGAGAATCGTAACTCTTAGAAGCCTTAACTTCCCTTCGGGCGGGCGCAATATACGTCCGCCCTCCTATTGAAGCAAGGGTGACCACGCGGGCGCAGAAGCGTCCTGCGGAGTCACGAGACGGCGTTCATTGTATCCTGTAAGATCAATGGAGTAAAGCTTAACCGTCCCGAATTTGCTGCTCGGGTCGTTGGGGTCCTGACGTGTGTAAGCGATCACACGTCCATTGGG
>CAZNZI010000903.1:0-7923 GCA_964577475.1 uncultured Rhodospirillaceae bacterium | reverse complement strand
ATGTTCTCCTGCGCCAGCTTCACCTGCGCCTTCACCTGCGGGTCGTCGGCCAGGTTGGCTTTCTTCGCCTCGGTCAGCAAAAGCTGGCTGGTGACCACGTAGTCGAGCAGTTGCGGATACACGGCCTCGATCGGCGCCTGCGACAGGCGCGAGTGCTGATAGGCCTCGATCAGCGTCGACTTGTGGATCGCGTTGCCGTTCACATTGGCCACCACCGGGTCGTCGCCCTTGGCGTCGTCGGCAGCCAGAGCTAACACGGGCGTCGCGGCGATCAGCGCAGTGGCCAACACAGCGGCGCGCAACCGGAAGAAGGTCATGAACGGGTCCTTTCGTGAAATCTATCGGTCCGCGGGGTGTTGCGGACCCTGGCATTAAGCATAACCCAAGCCAGCGCACAAGGGCGCCCGACACTTTGCAACATGGACTGTCAAGGGCCCTGCTTCGGCATTGTGGCATGCGCGACTCGGGGGCGAAAACAGGGCTGCGCGGCGGACGATCTTCGGTCTAAGATTGCCGTTGCAAGACCCTTGGGGGAGACGAGGGAGAGCGGCATGAGTGGCGTACGGCCGGCCCGGGCGGAAGACGCGAAGACCATCGCCGGGATCGAGATGGAGACCTGGCGCGCGACCTATCCGGGAATGCTGCCCGATACGGTTCTGCTCGGCATGTCTGAACGGCGGCTGGCCGGCTCCTGGGGTGCGCTTCTGCGCCGCTGGCCGCGCGATGTGCTCGTCGCGGTCGATCCCAAGGACGGCGTGGTCGGCTTCGGCCATTGCGGTCCGCAACGCGGCGTCGCGATCGACTTCGCCGGCGAGATCTTCACCCTCTACGTGTCGCCCGACCATCAGGGCAAGGGCACCGGCCGCAAGCTGCTGATGGCCTTGTTCGCCCGCCTGCACGATACGGGGCACGACTCGGCCCTGGTCTGGGTGATCCGCGCCAATCCCGCGCGCTATTTCTATGAGCGCCTGGCCGGAAAGCAGGTGGCCCACCGCCCCATTCCGGTCGGCGGCCAGCCGGTCGAAGCGGTCGCCTATGGCTGGAGCGATCTGGGCTCGGTTCTGGCCAGTCAGGCCCGCCGGATCAGCGACGGAAAGTAAGTAAACTTAAGGTTTCCACTCGTTGACTCCCCCCTCCGGGGAGCCTATCTGTTCCCCGTCCCCCAAGCTTTAACTGGTTGACGGGGCGGCCGTTCTGGCCGGTTCCTGCGTAATCGAGGTTTATTGGCATGTTTGGCGCCCTGGCCCGGAAAGTTTTCGGTACCGCGAACGATCGCGTTCTTAAGACGTTCCACCGCCATGTCGCCGCCATCAATGCCCTCGAACCCGAACTCCAGGGCCTGACGGACACGCAACTGCGCGAGCGCACCGATTGGCTGCGTGGCCGTCTCAGCGCCGGCGAAAAACTCGACGACATCCTGGTCGACGCTTTCGCCACCGTGCGCGAGGCCGCCAAGCGGACCCTCGGCCAGCGGCATTTCGACGTCCAGCTCATCGGCGGCATGGTCCTGCACGAGGGCTCCATTGCCGAGATGAAGACCGGCGAAGGCAAGACGCTGGTCGCCACCCTTGCCGTCTATCTCAACGCGCTCTCGGGCAAGGGCGTGCATGTCGTCACGGTCAACGATTACCTGGCCCAGCGCGACTCGGAATGGATGGGGCAGATCTACCGCTTCCTCGGCCTCACGGTGGGCGTGATCGTCCACGACCTCGATGACGAGCAGCGCCAGGCCGCCTACAACGCCGATGTCACCTACGGCACCAACAACGAACTCGGCTTCGACTATCTGCGCGACAACATGAAGTTCCGCCTGACCGACATGGTGCAGCGGGCCTTCAATTACGCGATCGTCGACGAAGTCGACTCGATCCTGGTCGACGAGGCGCGCACGCCGCTGATCATCTCGGGCCCGACCGAGGACAATTCCGAACTCTACAAGAGCGTCGACAAGCTGATCCCGCCGCTGGAAGCCGACGACTTCGAGAAGGACGAGAAGACCCGCACGGTCACGTTGACCGAGAAGGGCGTCAACCGGATCGAGACGCTGCTGGGCGAAGCCAATCTTCTGGCCCAGGGTGGCCTCTACGACGTCCACAACGTCGCGCTGGTCCATCACGTCAACCAGGCGCTGCGTGCCCACAAGCTGTTCACGCGCGACGTCGACTACATCGTGAAGGACGACAAGGTCATCATCATCGACGAATTCACCGGCCGCATGATGGACGGCCGGCGTTATTCGGAAGGCCTGCATCAGGCGCTCGAAGCCAAGGAACAGGTGTCGATCCAGAACGAGAACCAGACCCTGGCCTCGATCACCTTACAGAACTATTTCCGCCTCTATCCGAAGCTGGCCGGAATGACCGGCACGGCCATGACCGAAGCGGCCGAGTTCCAGGACATCTACAAGCTCGACGTGGTCGAGATCCCGACCAACCGGGCCGTCTCGCGCAAGGACAGCGACGACGAGGTCTATCGCACGGCGCGCGAGAAATACGCCTCGATCGTCACGCTGATCGAGGAGTGCCGCGCGCGCAAGCAGCCGATCCTGGTCGGCACGGTCAGTATCGAGAAGAGCGAGATGCTCTCCGAACTGCTGCGCACCAAGGGGATTCCGCATCAGGTGCTGAATGCGCGCCACCACGAGCGCGAGGCTTACATCATCGCCCAGGCCGGCGTGCCGGGCGCGGTGACGATCGCCACCAACATGGCCGGCCGCGGCACCGACATTCAGCTCGGCGGCAATCTCGAGATGCGCCTGCGCCAGGAACTCGCCACCACGGCGGCCGAGGACCCGGGCGAGGCCGAACGCAACCGCAGGGCCGAGGCGATCAAGGCCGAGGTGGCCGAGTTGAAGCGCATCGCGCTGGAGGCCGGCGGTCTCTATATCGTCGGCACCGAGCGCCATGAAAGCCGGCGCATCGACAATCAGCTGCGCGGCCGTTCGGGCCGCCAGGGCGATCCGGGCGCATCGAAGTTCTTCCTGTCGCTCGAAGATGATATCATGCGCATCTTCGGTTCGCAGCGCATGGACGGGATGCTGAAGCGCCTGGGCCTCAAGGAAGGCGAAGCGATCTTCCATCCCTGGATCAACAAGGCGCTCGAAAAGGCGCAGCAGAAGGTGGAAGCGCGCAACTTCGACGTGCGCAAGAACCTGCTCAAATTCGACGATGTGATGAACGACCAGCGCAAGGTGATCTACGAACAGCGCCGCGAGCTGATGAACGCGACCGACGTGTCGGAGACGATCACCGATATGCGCAAGGAAACGGTGGATCATCTCGTCCGCCGCCATGTGCCCGAGCACGCCTTCCCCGAACAGTGGGACGTGCCCTGCCTGCATGCCGACGTCCAGCGCATCTTCGGCCTCGAGCTGCCGGTCAAGGAATGGGCGGGCGAGGAAGGCATCGCCGACGAGGAGCTCAACAAGCGCATCCTCGATGCGGCCGATCGCAAGATGGCCGAGAAGGCCGCCAATTTCGGCCCCGAGTCGATGCGCATGATCGAACGCAGCCTCTTGCTCCAACTGCTCGATCAGATCTGGAAAGAACATCTGCTCGCGCTCGATCATCTGCGCCAGGGCATCGGGCTGCGCGCCTATGCGCAGCGCGATCCGTTGAACGAGTACAAGCGCGAGGCTTTCGCCCTGTTCGAAGAGATGCTCGGCCTCCTGCGCGAGCGCGTCACCGCGGTGCTCGCCCATGTCGAGCTGCGCGCTGCCCCCAGCGAAGCCGATCTCCAGCCGCAGCAGCCGCGCCAGATGGTCGAGTCGCGCGAAGACCCGGCCTTCGCCGAGGCGGCCACCGCCGCGCGCGATGCCCAGGCCAATCCGAACCAGACCCAGCGCCGGCCGGCCGTCAATGCGGCCGATCCCTCCACCTGGGCCAGCACCCCGCGCAACGCGCCCTGCCCCTGCGGCTCGGGCAAAAAATACAAACAGTGCCACGGCGCGATCGTCTGAGCCGATTTTCTAGATAAATCAGTCTTCTAGAGACGTGCAATTCGTATGTGGCACTGTTTCGATATTTAGATGACATGTCATCTAATGGGTCCCGTATAAGGGACTCATGACGCCGCGCGATCACCTTCCGCCGACTTTCGGTTCGCTGCTGGCGCTCGCCGCCCGCCAATGGCGCCGCGGCGTCGACCGCGGTCTGCAACCCTTCGGCCTCACCGAGGCGACCTGGCTGCCGCTGATCCGCCTCGCCCGCGCGCCCGAGGCGATGCGGCAGAAGGAATTGGCGGCATCGCTCTCGCTCGACAGTTCCGCCGTCGTGCGCCTGCTCGACGCGCTGGAAGAGGCGGGACTGATCGAACGGCGCGAAGAGGATACGGACCGTCGTGCGAAAGCGATCCTGCTCACCAAGGCCGGGCAGGTGATGGTCGACAAAGTCGAAGACAGTGCCCGCGCGGTGCGCCACGGCGCGCTGGCCGGTCTTTCGACGCAGGACATCGCGACGACGACGCGCGTGCTCCAGCACATCTGCCGTGCACTGGCAGCGGCGGAAGACGCGGCACGATGAGCGATACGGTCTCCATCCCCGCAGCCGATATGCGGCCGCGACCCAATGCACCGCTCTGGCTGCTGGGCATGCTCACCTTCAGCGGCACGCTGGCGATGCACATGTTCGTCCCCGCATTGCCCGCCGCAGCGACGAGTCTCGGCGTCGGCATTCCGGCGATGCAGATGACGATCAGCCTCTACATCCTGGGCCTCGCTTTCGGGCAATTGATCTACGGTCCCGTCTCCGACCGCTATGGCCGCCGTCCGACCCTGATGGCGGGCCTCGTCATCTTCATCATCGCCGGCCTCGCCGCGGTATTCGCACCCGACATCCATACGCTGATCGCCGCGCGGCTGTTCCAGGCGCTCGGCGGTTGCGCGGGGCTGGTGCTGGCCCGCGCGATGGTGCGCGACACCTCGGCCTCGAAAGACGCCGTGCGCCGTCAGGCGCTGATGAACCTGATGGTCACGCTGGCGCCCGGCATCGGGCCGCTGGTCGGCGGGGCGCTCACCAATACGGCCGGCTGGCGCTCGCTCTTCGTGCTGCTCTGCCTGATCGGCGTGGTCAATTTCATCCTCACCTGGCGCCTGCTGCCCGAGACCGGAACGCTCAACCGGAGCGCCGGAAAAGGCCTGATGCGCAGCTACTGGTACATGGCGCGCTCGCGCCGGTTCCTCGGTTTCGCGATCGGCGGCGGCTGCGCCACCACCTCGATGTACGCCTTCGTCGCCGCGGCGCCTTTCATCTTCACGCGCGAACTGCACCGGCCGGTGGACGAGGTCGGCCCCTATATCGCGATCCTGATCCTCGGCGTCTGGATCGGCAGCATGCTGGCCAGCCGGCTGATCGCGCGGGTGCCGCTGCGCCGCCTGCTGATCGGCTCCAACTCGGTCAGCGTCATCGCCGCGCTCGTTTTCCTGGCGAGCGTGCTGACCGGCAACCTCTCGGTCATCATCACCATCGTCACCATGTTCTTCTTCACGCTCGGCGTCGGCACCGCCGCGCCGGCGGCGCTGACCGAGGCGATCAGCGTCGATCCCGCCGTCATCGGTTCGGCCTCGGGGCTCTACGGTTTCACCCAGATGGTGGTCGGCGCGCTCTGCACGGCGCTGGCCGGGCTCGGCTCCAGCCCCTCGCTGGCTGCCGCGGTGGTCCTTGCCGGTGCGGGTTTCGTGGCCCAGGCTTCGTTCTGGATCGCCGCGCGGGCGCAGCGCAGCCGTGCGGATTGAGAATTGATCGGCACCCGTTCGCAACCTACCTTTATCCTATGGCTCCGCCCAAAGACTCCAGGCCGACCGCCAAACTGACCGACCGCCAATTCGAGCGCATCGCCCGCGCGTTGGCCGAGCCGCGCCGTTTCCAGATATTGAAGGATCTCGGTGCCAACGACGCGCCGACGCCGTGCAGCGCACTCCATGAGCAATATGACATCAGTCCTGCCACGCTCTCCCACCACATCAAGGAGCTGGAGACCGCCGGCTTGGTCGAGATCACCCGTGCGGGCAAATTCATGAACCTGGCGCTTCAGCGCGGCATCCTGCGCGCCTATCTCGACCGCCTCGGAAAAATCTGACTCACTTGTCATCGCGAGGCCGCGCAGCGGCTGTGGCGATCCAGGAGCGCCGCCAAAGGCATTGACCCCTGGATTACCGTGTCGGCCGTTGGCCTTCTCGCAATGACAAAGGGGTGCGGCTCGTATGCGCACGCGCCCGACAAAAATCTCCGTCGCCCCTTGAATTTCGCTTCATCAATTCGATATTCATCGAACTATCGAATTGTAGAGAATATAGTGGAGGCTGACATGAGCAAGCTGGCAGGCAAGGTGGCGGTGGTGACGGGTGCATCGAAGGGCATCGGCGCTGGCATCGCCAGGCGATTGGGTGCGGAAGGCGCGTCGGTGGTGGTGAATTACGCCTCCAGCCGCGACGGCGCGGACCGCGTGGTGAAAGAGATCACGGCCAAGGGCGGCAAGGCGATCGCCGTCCAGGCCGACATGTCGAAAGAGACCGACGTGAAGCGCCTGTTCGACGAAACACGCAAGGCCTTCGGCACGCTCGACGTCCTGGTCAACAATGCAGGCATCTATCACTTCGAGGCGCTGGAGACGGTAACGGAGGAGGCGTTCCACCGCGAATTCAACACCAACGTCCTGGGGCCGATCCTGGCCACCCGTGAGGCACTCGGGCATTTCGGCAATTCCGGCGGCAGCGTCATCAATATCAGTTCGATCGCCAGCACCCATGCCGTTCCCAACACCGTGGTCTATTCGGCGACCAAGGGTGCGGTGGACGCGGCGACCCGTGTGCTGGCCAAGGAACTGGGCGCGCGCAAGATCCGCGTCAACGTCATCGCACCGGGCGGGGTGGACACCGAAGGCGTGCGCAGTGCCGGCGTGATCGGCAGCGACTTCGAAAAGCAGATGGTCGACAACACGCCGCTCGGCCGTTTGGGTCAGCCCGACGACATTGCGCGCGTCGCCGTCTTCCTGGCCTCGGACGATTCGGCCTGGCTGACGGGGGAGCGGATTACCGCATCTGGTGGGTTCTGATATTCGGCATCCATCTACAGTGGGTTTGTTGCGACGGCCGGGCCGAAAGGTCCGGCCTTTGCGTTAAAGCCTCCGCCCGAGATGCCTCACTCTCTCCTTATTTTCGCCACGGGTTCTCTCGATAGTGCGCCCCGTCAATCGCTCTCTGAGAGGCGGAGGTTCCATGAGCCCAAAAACGAAACTTATCCTTGCTTGCGCAGCCCTCGGCTCCCTTGCCGCCTGTGCCGAACCCCAGCCGGCCCCGCTTGGCCCGCCGGTTACCAATAATCAGACGCTTCCCGCCCTTGATTCCGCTGCTATCCGTGGCGTCGTTGTCGGCAATACCGGCAGCGGCCCGATGAGCGGCTCGCACGTCATGTACACCATCTATGTGGGTGCGGACGGCAATGCGCTGATCGACCTGCCCACCGGTGTCGAGCACGGCGCGTGGCGCCTGACCGATGACGGCCAGTGGTGCGTGCGGTGGCAGAACTATCGGCAGGCCCAGGAATACTGCCAGCGCGTCTACCAGGACGGTGCCCGGTACAAGTTCGTCAATCGCGACTCGGAAGAGTTGATGACGTTCACGCCCGGCAAGCACATCGCCGGCTAAGAACACCTCGCGAAGAAGGATAAACGGACATGATCAAGACCATCCTGGTGCTGGCCACGCTCGCGGTTCTCGCCGGCTGCGGCGGACGCTATGCCGGCATGAACAACTGCTCGGCCGACGGCTCGCCCGTCATCTGGGAATACCCGAATGCCGACGGCACTTATGACGGGCTGAACAACGGCCCCTGCAAGCGGTAAGCACACGGGGTCGCGGGGGACCTGCGGGAGCGGGGCGCGCGACGCCCGGGTTTGAAGTAGTTCTCTTGGGATCGTGGGCGGGGG
>CAZNZI010000902.1:0-3629 GCA_964577475.1 uncultured Rhodospirillaceae bacterium | reverse complement strand
TGCCGATCGCGATCGTCGCCGCATGCGTGCCGGCGACACCGCCGCCCAGCACCAGCACATTGGCGGGCGCGACACCCGGCACGCCGCCGAGCAGCATACCGCGGCCTTCCTGCGCGTTCTCAAGGCAATGCGCACCGACCTGGATCGCCATGCGGCCGGCGACTTCCGACATCGGCGTCAGCAGCGGCAGGGAACCATTGGCGGCGGTCACCGTTTCATAGGCGATGCAGGTGGCGCCGGACTTCATCAGATCGGCGGCCTGTTCGGGATCGGGGGCCAGGTGCAGATAGGTGAACAGGGTCTGGTTGGCGCGCAGCTTCTTGCGCTCGACGGCCAGCGGCTCTTTCACCTTCACCACCAGATCGGCCTTGGCCCAGATCAGGTCGGCATCGGTGACGACCTCGGCACCGGCGCGGATGTAGTCGGCATCCGCGATGCCCGCGCCATTGCCGGCATTCGCCTGCACCATCACCTTGTGGCCATGGGCGACGAGCTCGCCGACCGAGGACGGGATCAGCCCGACGCGGTCCTCATGGTCTTTGATCTCTTTCGGTACACCGACCAGCATGGTTTCCACTCCCCTGTTCGGGCCTGAAAGACCCGTTTGAATATGGGAGTACTATGCGCGCGATTCGGGTGAATTTTCCGCCAAACTGATGGACAATCAGGCGATTTGTTGGCATAATATTCGAATAAAATAAATTTATGTCGAATTTGATTCCCATGACTCTCGACGACCGCGACTATCATATCCTCGACGAGTTGCAGAACGACGGCGCGCTGACCAATGCGGAATTGGCCGAGCGCGTGAACCTTTCACCCTCCGCCTGCCTGCGCCGCGTCAACATCCTCAAAGAGAGCGGACTGGTCGAAGGCACGCATCTGCTGATCGACCAGCACAAGGCCGGCTTCAAAGGCACCGCCTATCTGTTCATCACGCTCAAGGGCCAGGACCGCGAGACGCTCGACGCCTTTGAGGCCGAGATGACCAAAGTGTCCCACATCACCGAGTGCTACCTGCTCGCCGGTACGTCGGATTATCTGCTGCGTGTCGTCTTCCGCGACATGGAAGACCTCGAACGCCTCCACTCGGAAATCATCACCCGCTTGCCCGGCGTCGAGCGCGTGCAGTCGACATTGACGCTGCGAACAGTGAAACGGGTCACGCGGTTGCCGTTGCGGGACTAATCGCACCTTCGCAAGACAATGAAATCGGTCGACGCATCGATCAGATAGAATTCTATTGTATGCGTATATTTTTGAAGACTATAATTTTCGTCTCAGCAATCAAAATATAATTTCTTTGCGCGATCTCACTTCCTTGCGTGAGGGCGGCACCCATGACGACCTATCAGGAAGCTGCGAACATCCTTGCCTATGTCAGGCACGGCTATCGGCACGGTCTCAAATCGAGCAACAAGAAATACGAAGACGATCCCGATGCGATGACGGATACCGATTCGCAAAAGATCATGCGCCGCAATTCGAACATGATCCTCGCCCAGCAGGCACTGGGACCGCTTCGTGCCCAGTACGGCACTCTTTCACCGATCCAGATCGGGCATAATCTCGTCGCCGGCCAAATCGCCTGCGGCAATTGCTACGAAATGGCGTGCGTTGCCGCCTATCGTTTGAGCCTGATTCCAGCCGCGGCCTATGTGGGATCGATCGCTGCGCCGGGCGATCATGCGTTCTGTCTGGCAGGTCAGCCGAAACAAGCCTGGAATACCGTCAAGAGCATGTCCGACGCCATGGATGTCGACGGGGCGGAAGCCTGGATCATCGACCCTTGGATGAACACCTGTTGTGCCGTTCAGGACTATCCAAAATCCGGACGGCAGAAACTGCTGAAGTGGACCAACGACGGAAAGCGGATCTCTTGGTACAATGCCTGGGTCGTGCCAACCGATCCCAGATATGTGCAGGGTTTCCTGACGGGGCCGCTGACATTCCGGGCCGGCTAGCGCCGGATCACTCGAGCGGCGAGGTCGCGAATTCTTTCATCCGCTCGGCGCGGTGGGTGAAGGTGGCGAGTGCGGGGAAATCCTTGGCGTCGATCTTCTCGGGCAGGATGAAGTTCGAGAAGGTCCAGGCCACGGCCGCGGTGATGTCGGCCTGCATCGGGCGCGCACCGAACAGCCATTTATCGCCGTCGCCCAGTTCGGCTTCGAGCAGCGTATAGGCCGAGAGCATCTGGCCGCGCACGCGATCCACCCAGGGCTCGTGCTGCTTTTCAGGCGGGCGCAGGTTGCGTTCATAGATCAACTGCACGGTCTTCTCGCAGGCGGCCAGCGCGAGGCCGATGACCCGCTGCGAGCGGGCGTGATCGTGGAGCGCGGTCGGCGTCAGCCGTTTCTCGGCCGGCGCGATGCGTTCGACGTGATCGAGGATCAGGGTCGAATCCATCAGCGTGACTTTGTCGTCGGTCACCAGGGTCGGCGCCTTGACCACCGGGTTGACCTCGCGGAACCGGTCGAAATGCCGGAACACCGAAACCTGATCATGGGTGAAGTCGAGCCCCATGATCTTCAGCGACACCGCCACGCGGCGCACATAGGGCGAGTCCATCATGCCGATCAGATGCATCGCGGAAGTTTCCCTCGTTTCTCGCAGCGTTGAAGGGAGTGTGGCATGAGCGCTGATGCCGGACCATCTTTCCCGGCGCGGGGCTGGCATGCCGATGAAACCGTCATTGCGAGCAAAGCGAAGCAATCCATTCTTCCTTCGCGGCACTATGGATTGCTTCGTCGCTTGAACGCTGCGCGTCCAACCTCGCAATGACGCATTAGGGAGACGGAATCGTCAGCGTCCTTATCCCCTCGTTCAGCTTTCCGAGCAGGCCGAGGAACATGTGGCGCTCATGGACCGACAGCACGGAGAGCGCGAAGGATTCGTGGGCCAGGATCTCGGGCTTGATCGAAGCCACCAGTTTCTTCCCCGCCTCGGTCAGCGAGAGTTCGACCGAGCGGCGGTCGGTGTCCGACGGCGTGCGCTTCACCAGGCCGCGGCGTTCCAACGCATCGACCAGCTTGGTCATGTTGGAGCGACGGATCATCAGCGCCTCGCCCAAGGTACCCGCGCGCACGCCGGGATTCGCGCCGATCACGGCCAGCGCACAAAATACGCCTGGGCTCATCCGTTTATCGGCGAAGCGTTCATGGAAGAGCTGGAACATGCGCAACTGCACCATGCGCACGAAATAACCGGCGAGATCATCGAGCGCGGATAGATCGAGCGGCAAAGCCGCCTCGTCGGGCGGCACGGATTTGGGTTGAGGTTTCGCGCGGACGGCGGAGCGTTTCATGGTCGCCATTTGGTTATATTAGATAACTATCTTGGCCTCGGCAAACTTGGCAATAAAGGGCTTATAGCATATCGGAGGGTGAGATTGGTTTCCGAGTTGACAATGTTTAACCCCGGGAGGACGATGCCGTTAACGCCCGCCAACGGGCCACAAAACCGGCCGTCAGGCTCTACGATCTGCTGGGGAGGATTGTCATGTTTCGCCCAATCAAAACGCTCGCCCCCGTCACTGTTCTGGCCGCGGTCCTCGCACTGGGCACCGCCGGCTCCGCTCTTGCCGATATCAAGGTCGGCATCACCGCCAGCGCCACCGGCGCCGGCGCCAT